>CAZOSP010000076.1:0-19459 GCA_964582525.1 uncultured Thiomargarita sp.
TATAAAAAAAATTTATGGGCTTATAAGCTTGGATTTTCCGATAATGTCTATTATAACTATATTATTAAAGCCGTTAAAAATTTAGTTTGGCATCGGCTTAATGATATTGATATTCTTTATAAGAAGGTGCTTGACATTGAATTTAATATAAGTCGTGAACTGTTGCAAAAATTAAAAGTGAGACATGATATTGTACATAGAAATGGTTACGACTTAGAAGGCAATGCTGTTATTATTTCTAATGATGAATTAGATAATTGCATTAGAACCATTTTTGATTTTGTCAAAAATGTAGATGAACAGTATCAATTGTTGACAAATGTTGATTAAAAGTGGTGTTTCAGAATGCCAAGCAAAAGCACAAACGCTATCGGAGATCGTAACGCTTAATCCAATAGATTTCATTATGTCATGGGAGAAACCTTGAGAACAGATATGTTAATTCGTGATTTCTCGCTCCTAGCCCATCTTTAACATCCCATTTTAAACCTCCCTCAAAAACAACCATTTATATTTCAAAAAAATCCCAAGTGGCACTACAATTAAAAATTGACGACTAAAATACTGGGTTATACGTGCATCTTTTTCACCACTCCTGGCACTCTGGCGCTGGTTGATCTTGAGTGCTTGATAAATTTTCAGTTGTTCCGCTTCCGCGTGCCTGGCTTTGCACATAAAGAGCGTCAAGCCGTCGGCGACGGAAGGTTGCGGTGACCGCTGTTGACCGTTGAGGATGGCGCGCAGCGTTTGCCAGCGGCTATGAATGCCGTGTTCTGTCAGTAGGCGTTTGCGAATGATTTGCACGAACGGGTACGCTAGCTGAAGCGTGTTGCAATTCGTAATCTATGCGCAGCAATAAGCCAATCATCACGCAGCTAACCAACAGACTGGAGCCGCCGTAGCTCATTAATGGTAAAGTTAAGCCTTTGGTGGGCAGCAAGCCCATGTTTACGCCCAGATTGATGCCGGCTTGTAAGGCGAAATTGAAGCCGATGCCATAGGCTAAATAGGCGGCATACAATCGCTCGGCTAACATGGCGCGGTAGCCTATTTGAAAAGCCCGCCAGACCAGCAGGGCGAATAAGCCGATAACCACTAACGCGCCGACTAGACCGAGTTCTTCAGCCAGAATGGCAAATAGAAAATCGGTGTGGGCTTCGGGTAAATAGGTGAGTTTTTGGATGCTGCCGCCCAGTCCTACGCCAAACCAGTCGCCGCGCCCGATGGCGATCAGGGCTTGGGTCAACTGGAAACCGCTGTTGAAGGGATCCGCCCAAGGGTCCATGAAGGTGGTGAGGCGTTGAATGCGATAGGGGGCGAGTAGCACGAGGGCGAATAAGGCACTGGCGACGATGATAACCCAGAGTAAAAACTGCCGCAGGGGAACGCCCGCGACAAATAACATGCCAAGCACGGTGGCAAAAGAGACCACCGCGCCGCCATAGTCCGGTTCGAGTAGCAGTAAGCCGGTAATGAGTAATAATATTAACATGGGTTTGGCAAAGCCGCTGAGGGCTTGGCGCACTTCTTCGCCGCGTCGAATGAGGTAGCCGGCGAGGTATAAAATCATAAATAGTTTCATTGCTTCAGAGGGTTGCAGGCGCAAGCCAGCGAGATTGATCCAGCGCATACTGCCGTTGACTGCGTGTCCGATGCCGGGGATTAAGACGAGGACGAGGAGTAGTAAACCGAAAAATAGCAAAAACACGCTCAAGCGTTGCCAGTGGGCGATCTGGATAAAGCAAGCTGCTGCGGCTAAGGTCACGCCCAATGAGGCATAAGCTGTTTGTCGCCAAAAATAGTACAGGAGTAAATCGTGGCGTTCCGCGCCTAGATTGACTGATGTGGAGGCGACCATGATTAAGCCGAGCAACAGCAGGCTTAAGGCGGCGGTGAGGAGGGTGCTGTCAAGCTGAGGGACGGCGGCGGAGTGGTCAGTCATTGTTGAGTAGATGTTGCTGCCAACACTTGCGGGCAACTTGTAGTGCCGCGCTCATGTATGGAAAAACTTGTTCAGTTTCAAGCGGGTAGCCATCGCCTAGCGCGGTGCGCATACGGTTGAGCAGGCGCTCGCTTTGCGCCACCGCAAGGTAAATATCAGCAGCGGCGTTGTGCCCTACTTGTTGCGTGACTTGGGCTTGTAAGCAAAGCAGGGGCATCAGGTACTGGTTGTTTAAGTGATTGATGGCTTGTAAAATTTTTGCCGTATCCGGCTCATGCCCTTCAAGTTGTTGTTGCAGCAGACTTAAGTCTTGGTTTAAATGGGCAAATAAACGCCGTGCTTTGTTTACATCCAGCGGCTCTTGGTGTTGTTTCGCTTGCCGCGCTTGGCGGGCTTGGCGGTGTAACTGCCAAACGCCGATGATCGATAACAGGCTGCCCAGCACAAACAGGTTGAGACTCACCGTGTCTTGCGGTATTTTGGCGGCACCCAGCAAGCCCAAAACGATGCCGCTAAATAATAAAAATTGACTTATCATACGGGTTTCCTGAAATACGCGGGTCTTAGTTTGAGACTAAAATGCTTGTAGGCGATTGTCAATTTATACAGGAGTTTGCCGTGACAGCACAGATTTATCACGCGCTGGGGCTACATATGCACCAGCCGCCCAACAATTTGCCCTTTTTGCTAGAAACAGACAACACGGCTGCTGTGCAGATTTTGCAATGCTATGCGCGAGCGGTGAATTACGCGCTCAAATATCAGGATATTGCGCGACTGCATGTGAGCTTTTCCGGTAGCTTGGTGGAACAATTACAAGCCCCTAAAATTATCGACAAATATCGCAAGCATGTCGATATTCCGTTGATGCTAGAGAGCTACCGCACTGCCGATAATATCGAATTGTTAGGCATGGGCTATTATCATCCGCTGTTTGCCCTGATACCTTCGCACGACTGGGCGGCGCACATTCAGCGCGGTTTTGACATCATCAAAGACACTTTTGGGCGTGCGCCGAAAGGTTTTTATCCGCCGGAAATGGCGTTTAGCATGGAATTAATTCCGCTGCTGGTGAAAGCCGGTTATCAGTATGCGGTGGTCAATACCGAGTTTATTCAGCCGCACGGCGGCGGCGTTGCTGACGTATTTGCCGCCTACAAAGCCTACCATGAAAACGCTTGGATCAATATTATTGCGATTGACCGCGATTTTTCCCAAGCCCAAGCCAGCGGACTCGATCCGGTCTGGTTTGCCAGCGAAAGCCGCCGCCGCGTACTTTGCGCCGAACCTGCCGACACACCGCGGTTGCTGACCTCTTGGAGCAGCGGCGAAAACGGCGACTGGTTTCGTAATCCCGACGAAGGCGAGGGCTTTTTTGGGCATTTTTTCGCGCCCTACATGGAACATGCAGAAATCGGCGAATTTCCCACCCAACCGATAGCTATTTCTGAATTTCTCCATGTTCATCCCGCCGCAATGAGCGCACATGTCGAAAGCGGTGCCTGGCACAGCGGCTCTAGTTTTGGCTACGGTTTATCCGATTGGAGCGGCTCGCCCGAACAAAAACAACGAGTTGAACATCTGCAACAACTCAGCGCACGACATGCTGCTTTGCGCGACCGCTTGAGCGATGCCAAAGCACAAACAGAATTGGCGGGCATTTATGACAAATTGCTAGAAAGTCAATCTAGTTGCTTCATCTGCTGGGGCGACAAATGGCTAGAAAAATTAACCCCGCGTTTGCGAGACATTGAAGCCGCTTTGGATCGACTTGATCCCGACAAACCCGCCGCCAAAGCGGTTGAAAAACAAGCCACGCACATAGCTCAGGTCATGCCTGATTTTGCTATGGACAAAATCGAGGCACTGAAAATTGCCGATGCCAAAGCTAAAGCGGAGGCAGAAGCCAAAGCGCAAGCCGCAGCCGCGGCGCGAGCGCAGGCTCTGGCGGAAGTCAAAGCGCAGGCGCAAGCGGCGATAGCCGGTACTTTGAGCGGCGGGCATTCGCAAGCAGCCCTTGAAAACGCGCAAAAAGCACCCGCAGCACCTCAAGCTGCCCCTAAAAAGACACGGCAATCCGCCGCAAAACCGCCTGCCGAACCGACTCAAACCGCACTTCCCAGTCGTGCGACGAAGCCGACTAGCAACCGCCCAACAACGACAACAAAGAAAAACCCGCCAACAAAACGCAAAACCAGCAGCCGTGTGCGTAGCACTTCGAGTAAGAAAAGTGAATAAACTCACCTTAAAAGTAACGCAAAGGGTGCGAAGGTGAATTATTTAAATGCTTGCGTCTTTTGCGTCGCTTGCGTTTTATTGTTAAGGGCTTCATCTGGCGTTCCATCAGGAAAAAACATTTTTAGCCTTGCTAAAAATCCCTGATTTTTTCGGTACGCGGGCTAACTGCCAATGCTCGATTGCCCATTGCCACAAACTGGGCAGATTTTCTTGTTGCAACGCCGGCGGCGGTTGCTGTCCTAAAAATGCCAAAGCTGTGTAGAGCATTGCCGTTGGCTGTTGCTTATCCACAGGTGCAGCGAAGGTTTGTTTGCTGAGTTTGCGTCCTTGCGCATCTAGCGCAACGGGCAGATGCACATAAGTGGGTTGCGGATAACCGAGCAGTTGTTGCAAATAGAGTTGGCGCGGCGTGGAATCGAGCAAGTCGCTGCCGCGTACAATTTCTGTGATACCCGCAAGCGCGTCATCTACCACGACTGCCAATTGATAAGCAAATAGCCCATCGGCACGTCGAATAATGAAATCGCCGACTTCCTGCCATAAATTTTGCTGCTGCCCGCCTTGGATTAAATCCTCAAAAGCCCAGACCGCGTCTGGTACTCGTAAGCGCAGGGTGCGCGGCTGTTGACCCGCCTTCAGTCCCGCCCGACAGGTGCCGGGATATTTGCCTTTTGGTAAGCCTAAGCGTCGCGCTTCGGCAATGATGTGCTTGCGCGTACAGGCGCAGGGAAAAATATGCCCGGCAGCTTGTAGAGCTTCGCAGACTGCTGCATAAATGGCTTTGCGCTGGCTTTGTACCCACAATTCGCCATCCCATTCAAAGCCGTAAGCTTCTAAGGTGTGCAGAATATCCTCTGCTGCCCCCGCTACGCTGCGCGGTTCGTCAATGTCTTCTATGCGTAGCCACCATTGCCCTTGTTGGTGACGTGCTTGTAAGTAGCTGCCGACCGCGCAAACCAGTGAGCCAAAATGTAAAGCACCGCTGGGCGAGGGGGCGAAACGTCCGCGATAAGATGAAGTCAAAAATTTTTACCTCGTGTGGCTGATTTTTAATCGATGATGCATATAGTGATACACATGCTCGCCGAAAACGACAGTTTCGGGCGGGGATGAGTATAGTCAAGTATCAACGGAGAATATGATGAACAACTTAAAAACTGTAGCTGTCGCTATTGCGCTGGGTTTATCTAGCCATGGTGTGTACGCGGAAGATGTTATGGATAGCCCTGAATTGATGAAACCTTGGGATGCGCAGGCTCGCATCGCTACTCTGCTGGAACGCTATGATACCAATAAGGATCAGGTGATTAGTTTGGCTGAAGCCAGAGGTGTGAAACGCGCTGACTTCAATGCCGCCGATGTTAATCAAGATGCTGTGCTGACCGTGCAAGAATGGCAGGCAGCGCGGGAAAAACGCCGCGCTGAAGCGATGCAGCGTCGTTTTGATGGGCTAGATATGAATAAAGATGGCGTATTGACTTTGCAGGAGTGGCAAGCCAAACCTAGCCGCAATCCGCAACGCCAAGCCATGCGTTTTGCGCACATTGATCTGAACCGCGATAACCATGTTACTCAACAAGAGTGGCTTGCACATCAAGCAAATCGCGCTCATGGCACGAGACGCGGCATGGCTGCAAACGGGCAGCCACCGCTGTCTGCTGATATGAGACGCGGGCGCGGTGCGGGTGGTTTTGCGCGCCTGGACTTGAACCACGATGGCGTTTTAAGAGTGGAAGAGTTCATTGTCCATGTTCCTTTGTTTAAGCGTTTTGACCGTAATCATGATCAGATGCTGACCTTGGATGAATTAGGACAATTCGCCGGGCATGGCATGAAACGCGGCATGGGTTATGGTTATCGCTAGCCGCTTTAGCCGTCATTATGTAGTCTCTTTGGGCAAAAAAGCTTGGCTAAAGATTGTCAGCTAAACATGCTATATGAGACAATCCTTATTTGCGCCGAAGCCTGCCACAAACGACTGATGGCAGTTGAATGCGCAAGGTTTAATAGTGTTGTATGACTGCCCACCTGAGCTTGGTTTTATCAGGGGGCTTTTTTAGCGTTAGTAACAAACATGACAGGGGTAAATTATGGATAAAACCTATTACGATGCCGTTTCTACAATGGAACAAGCAAATGTTGACCGCGAATATCAATTAGGTTGGATGGGGGGCTATCTGGAAAACCCCATGCGCGAAGAGCAGCGCGTCACTGAAGCTTATGAAGCCGGTTATGAAGCAGGTCAAAATAAAAGCACTGACGGCTTTGATGCGTGGGTAAAATAAATCAACTGTGAGCCTACAGGTAGAAAAATATTTGTAATCGCGCCTGTTATTAGATAAAAATAAGTTTATCTAATAACAGGCGTTTTTTTTGGGGGAGGTACTATGTCAGACATTATCATGTATTCCACTCGCGTTTGCCCGTATTGTGTGCGCGCCGAGCAATTACTGCATCGCAAAGGTGTAGAAATTCATAAAATTCTTGTCGATCATCATCCTGAGCGTATGCAGGAGATGATTGACATCACCGGGCGGCGCACTGTGCCACAGATTTTTATTGGGCAAACGCATGTGGGAGGGTATGATGATTTGGCGGCATTAGAAATGGCTGGGCAGCTTGATCCTTTATTGGAAAAAATAGCCGGCTGTTAAAATTTTTTAATGCCCTATTTATAGGCATACCCGCCAGAAACTGCATTTTTTGCTTTATCAAGTTTGCTGCAAATACTTGGGTTTTAAGCACTCCATCAAAACCCCGAGCTTCAGATTTCAGGCGGACAGTATATATTTCTATGAGACAATCTGTGGTAAATGCCTGCAAAGTGTCTCTTTTCAGCTACACATTGTTGCAATCAAATATAAAAAACCTAGACGCGCTGCATTGCTTACTGTTAAAATACGGCATTAAAGCTGTATCGTGTTGCGTTTTAAGGTTGTAAATAGCGTTATAGGTGCTTTTGGCGTTGTTCATCCGCCTTGCTCGTTGCACTTCAGCCACACAATTTTATCTTCGGTTTTTTAACTTTATAGGAAGGAAAGTTCCATGTTTAAGCGTATTCCTCATCGCCTGTTAATGGGCTTGGTGGCCAGTGCAGTGGTCACTGTTTCTACTTCGATTTGGGCTGCTGAAAGAACCCCCGGTTGGTTAGTTGACAGTTCGGGCAAGCCAGTGTTGTCCGCAAGCGGTTGTGTACAAACCCCCTCTCCTGGGCAAACCAATGAAAAATGCGGCGATGTCTTTGATAGTGATGGTGACGGTGTTTATGACGACAAAGACAAATGTCCTAATACGCCTAAAGGCACTAAAGTTGACGCAAATGGTTGTCCTTTAGACAGCGACAAAGATGGTGTTGCTGATTATCAAGATAAATGTCCTAACAATACCCCTGCCGAAATTTCCGCTGGTGTTGATGCTTCTGGTTGCCCGCTTGACAGTGACGGTGACGGTGTTGCTGACTACAAAGACAAATGTCCTGGCACTCCAGCCGGCACCCCTGTAGATATGGATGGTTGCCCCGCTAAAGGTGACGTGATCATTAAAGCCGTGGTTGAAGATGGCATGGTTAAATTTGACTTCGATAAAATCGTCATTAAACCCGAAGGCAAAAGAGTGCTGAGTAAATTAAGCAACTTCATCCAAAGCGGTCAATACACCGTTAAATCCATGAGCTTAGTGGGTCATACTGACAGCATTGGTTCTGACAGCTACAATAAAAAACTCTCAGAACGCCGCGCTCAAGCCGTTGCTAATTATCTGCGTAGCCAAGGTGCCAATGTTGAAATGGCAGTATCGGGTAAAGGTGAGTCCGAACCTCTCGCCAGTAATGCTAGTCGTGATGGTCGTGCGAAAAACCGCCGTGTAGAAATTACCATCAAGGCAGAGCAAAGACAGTAAACGCTGATTATTAGCCTACTGGAAAAAACACCGCCTATTAGGCGGTGTTTTTTTATGCCTAAAAATATGTTTGAAACCAACACCCTCAGCTTTCTGCTTGTCGCCTTCCTGCTCATTATCGCTCCCGGTCCAGACATCCTATACCTTGTCACACAAAGTCTTGCGCAGGGCAAAAAAGCCGCTGTTGCGCTCGCTTTGGGTCTCAGTTCAGGCAATTTGCTGCACACGCTGGCAGCAGTGCTGGGCGTTTCTGCTTTAATTCGCGCTTCAGACAACGCCTTTAACACGCTAAAAATAATGGGCGTGATTTACCTGCTCTATCTTGCTTGGGGGATAGTACAAAAGCTGCGATCAGCTTCAGAGCAAGACAATGCCATACAAGTACAGGCAGAAGCAGCGGCAGCCTTATTCAAGCGCGGCATATTAATGAATTTGCTGAACCCTAAAGTCATGCTATTTTTTCTCGCCTTATTACCGCAATTTGTTGACCCACAAGGCGGTGCAATTGAATGGCAAATGCTATGGCTAGGGCTTTTATTTACTGTAGAAGTCGCCATCACTTTTACAACCATAGGCGTATTAGCCGGGTATCTGGGCACCCCTCTGCAACACCACATGCGCAGCCATTGGATGAATTGGATAGTATTGACAATTTACTTATTGTTAGCCTTCAAATTAATCTTTGTAACCGCATAACTGATTTCAAACACGCGCTATTAGTCATCATTACAAACCAGAATCCGATAACCAATAAAAATGATAAGGCGGAATCACTAATTGCTGATTAAACAAAGCCGGTGTATCACCGGAATACAAATCTTTAAGATGCAGCGACGCATGAAAGCCATGTATGCCTAATACCGACAAATCCAAATGTTGTGGACGCGCATCAAAATTCACCACCACCCACACATTACCCGTATGCTGCTGAAAATAAAAACGCGAAAACACCAATAAATGCGGATTGTCAACCGCTATTAAGCGGCGATTATTGAAATCCGCAAAGGCACCAATTTCTTTACGCACCGCAATCATTTTTTTCAAAGCATAAAAAATACGATACTCTACCGTACCCAATTGATGACGACGTTCTGCTTTGTTCCAATCAATTTTAGGGCGGTGCATCCAGCGTGTATCATCAGCCTTACCGGGATCATCTAAATAGCCACGGTCATTCAAAGTACCGATTTCATCGCCATAATACAACAAAGGAATACCACCAAAAGAAAGAATTAAACTATGCAGCAAAAGAATACGCTTAATAGCAATATTGATTTTCTCTTCATGGTTCAATTCTATTGCTGTTTCTAAACCAACTAATGACGCTAAAGAACCTGAAATTCTGGCATCTCCGGTTTTAGGATTATATCCAAATAAGCTACCGCGGGCATCAGAATCCTCATACACACCCGCATAATAATCCAACAAAAACTTTCTATGCTGATATGGCTGATAACCCACAGCAACAATGTCATTATCATCAAAACCCAAGCCAATATCATCATGGCAACGCGCATAATTTAACCAGGTAGCACGTTCTAGTTTATCGGGTAGATTTTTAATCCCTTGATATAACAATTTAGCATTTTTAGTTGCGATAGAATCCCACAACAACGCCATCAAAGTCGCGTTATAGGCAATTTCACATTCTTTAGCATTAATCGCATCTTCGCCAAAGTATTTAATAATTTCAACCGGTGCTACAATGGCTTCCGCAATAAATAAAACACCGGGCGCAGTTACCTGACAGCAATCCTTAAACAACTGCAATAATAAATGTGCTTCACGTTCATTTTGACAGGTGCTACCAATTTTTTTCCATAAAAATGCCACTGCATCCAGACGAATAATATCCGCCCCTTGGTTGCTCCAATATAAAATAATATCCAACATTTCAATAAAAACAGCCGGATTACTATAATTCAAATCCCATTGAAATTCATTAAAAACGGTCATCACCCACTGCTGCATCTGCTCATCCCAAGTAAAATTGCCCGGGGCTGTTTCAGGAAAAATCTCTGGCATGGTTTCTTCAAACATATCAGGCACTTCTCTGGTTGCAAATACATAATAATAGTCCTCATATTTTTGCTCGCCCGCACGGGCTTTATGCGCCCATTCATGTTCATTTGAGGTATGATTGACCACCACATCTAAGACTAAAAGAATATCGCGTTTTTTCAATTTTCTGTTGAGTTCTTCAAGGTCTTCTAAGGTACCAAGGCGTTCATCAATTTGCTTAAAATCACTGACCGCATAGCCACCATCACTCTCACCTTGTGGACATTGCAACATGGGCATAATATGCAGCATGTTAATACCGAGTTCTTGAAAATAAGCAACTTTGTCTTTGAAATCCTCTAAATCATTGACAAACCCGTCAGGATATAAAGCCATGCCTACCCATTGCTGACTAAGAAACCAATTGTGATCTTTTTCTCGTTCTAAATCTGTCTGTTTAAGGCTTTCATCGCGTTCAATATAACGCTGTGCCATGGTTTCCACCAAGCGTTGCGCTTGTTCTACAAAATCCTCTCGATGACCATATAAATGCTGAAACAAAGAATGAATGGCATAGAAATTAGCCCCTAAACGGGTATAAAAATGCCGAATGTGTTTTTGTTTAATGCTGGGATCGAGATTTAACAGGATGTCGTTTAATAAGGAATGAGAGACTTGTTCGTACATGAGAGATGTTGATCTTAAGTTAAAGAGGTGGATGTTGTGAAATAGACCGCGCCGTATTTTCAAATTGCTATTCAACACGCAAGCCTTCTAGGTTTTGAAACCCTAGAAAGTTGATCTTACTGTATTGTCGGGCATTATAAAGAAGTGCTTAAATTTTAGCAATTTCCGGCAAGCCAAAGGTTTTATCAAAAACCCAAGTAAAGACTAAAGAATAAAAGAAGAAAAAAACCAACACGCCCAATTCGGCTAAAAAGGCATTGAATAAACTGGTGTCCAGAACACGCGCCATGATCGGGACTATGATTATCGTCAGCCCTCCTTCAAAACCAAGACTGTGCATCACTCGATGACTAAGCGTGCGTTCTTTACGGGCTTGTCGGCTTTCCCATTGTTCAAAAATCCAATTAAATACATAGCTCCAAGTGACAGCAATAAAGGCAAGAAAGAGCGAAAGCGTAAATAACATCAAGAGTTCTTTGTCAAAAAGAAGTGAAAAAATAGGCGTAATTAAAATAATCGCTATGCTTTCATACAAAATGGCTTGTATCACTCGTCTTTGGTGGCGTTTCATGCGTGATATTCATCATTTATTTGTGTTTAACGAAAGCGTTCTACTTCGGTTTGTAAACCGCGTGCCGCTTCGTTAAGTTGTTCGATGGCTAAGAAAGATTCTTGCAATGAATCTGAGGTTTCCTGCATTCCTTCTCCGAGTTCTGCCATTTCTGTATTAATGTCTTTGGCTTTTTCCGATTGCTCAATCATTGCTTGTTTGACATTATAGAAGTTGGGCGATAGCAAGCGCACCTGTTCGATAATCCGATTGAGTTGTAGGCTGATTTTGCCCACGTCTTCGGCACTGTGGCGCACGCCTTCAATGAATTTATCCATTTCCATCACGCCCGCCGATACTGCGCTCTGCATTTCTTTCATCATGCGCTCAATATCCAGCGTTGCCACCGCAGTTTGATCCGCTAGACGGCGAATTTCCCGCGCTACGACATTAAAGCCGTGCCCGTATTCGCCCGCTTTTTCCGCTTCAATGGCGGCGTTAAGTGACAGCAGATTAGTCTGTTCAGCCACTTTGGTAATGGTAGTGACCACGCTGCTAATATTTTCGGTTTTTTCGTTAATCGCTTCAAGGCGGCTGGAAATGGCAGTAGATGCCTCTTCCATGTGTTGTGTAACAATTTGCATCCGCGACAAATCGGATTGTCCGTGCGAGGCAAATTCAGCGGTTTCAGCGGACATGGTGGCGACCTCTTCCATGGTCTGCACCAATTCATCAGACAAAGAAGTGATGGCTTCAACTGCCATAATAACCGTGTTGGTGGAATCCAATTGTGTCAACATGGTGGCTTTTTGTTGCTTGGCAGTGGCAGCCAGTTCGGTGGCAGAGGAGGTGACCTGTACGCCACTGCGGTGAATTTGGTGTAGCACCTGGCGTTGCACCTGCACCATGTGATTGATCGCATCGCCCATGCGCCCGATTTCGTCATGCAAATGGAGTTCTAGCTTGGCTTCGTTATCGCCCTCGCGCACTTGATTAGAAAACTGCACAATGCGGCGAATAGGCGCGAGAACAACTTGCGAGACGACAATAAAACCCAATGCGGCGAGAACCAGTAGAATTGTGAATAAAATGCCTAGCAAGACCCGCGAGACGCTTTGAATAGCCTGTTCTTCTTGATTTACATTAAACACATACACCAAAACGCCGATATTTTTCTGGCTGTAATCCGGCACCGGCATCAGTCCCAAAACAAGATTATTTTTTTGCACCAGCTTCAGGCGGTCACGTCCCACATCGAGCAATTCTGCGTTGAGCAGCGTCTCGCCGAGTTTTTTACCGCTGCCATAAACATAAACATACTGGTTGTCCAGCACGGGATACTGCTGCGGGTTGCTCAAGCGCGTAGCAACGGCTAAGTGTTTTGCGTGCATAAACAGGAATAAGCTATGTTCTCGTACTTGCTGCTGCACTGCATTGTCTAAAATAGGCTGTAAATCCAGCAAAATTTCCACCGATCCTAAAGCCTTACCTTGCTCATCGCGGATCGGCGCAAGCCCGCGCAGCACGAAGCCACCGCGTCCGAGTTCGATGCCTTGCACGGTTTTACCGCTGCGATTAACTTCTAACACCGTTTGGCGAAAACTAGAAATATCATCTGACAAGTCTTGCCACACGCCATCTTGCTGAATTTGCTGAGCGCGCCAAAGGCGTAGCAAGCTGCGTCCATTGGGTAAATGAAAATGCAGGCGCAACAACGCGCCGTCCAGTTGCGCGGCATAACCGCTCATAATGGGTTTTAACTGTTCGCGCAATAGCTCGCGTGCCTGTTGTGCTTGGCGATTCTTGGGGTTATCAATATCGCCCTGGTGGGCTAATTCAAACGCTTCAATGACACTGGGCAGATGCGTAAACAAAGCCGCTTTTGCCAAAGCTTGCTGGCTGGCAAAGGCAATCGCCGCCTGCACTTCATCAGCTTTGTGCTGTACCGTTTTTAGATAAACCTCAGTTTTTAAGTGATTAAGCTCTAAGTCAATCAGCCAATAGCCGATTGAACCAAGAATAATCAACGCGCTGAACATGGGTAAAAATATTTTCTGTTTTAAGCTCATGTCTGTGCCTATACGAGAATGCTGTGGAGTGCCAAAGCCGGGGCTTTAGCGGATGGATGTGGAAGTAGCAAACCGCTGCCGAGTATTTTTCAGAGGTGCAGCTTGACGGTAAGCGTTCTCATCCTCCAAGCAAAAATCTGATAGTTCTCAAAGACCTGTCAGGTTTTAGCGCGGGTGCGAACGGTTACGCTTAACGCACCATTATACCGCTTAACCATCCATTATTAATGTGTTTTCTTGCAACACGCCCGCATTAGCCGTGACATTATTTCCTGGCATTTTTTATATCTGAAGAAAATCCCTTGTGGTTTTTGTTATAATCGGTAGCCTATTTGTTGTTTTATCTTGACAACATTGCATTCGATGACCTACTTAGGGTCGCTGCCATTGGGTTTATCTGCGGATAACAAGCCTGTTTTCCCTTAACTTAATGACAGTGTCGCTTAGGGGCAGTAGAATATTCGTTTTCTTCAGACTGACACTGTGGATTTTACAATGAAAAAATTAACTCTAGCACTTTGTGTTTTGATTGGAAGTAATGCCTACGCAAGCGAGGCAGCATTGGATGCGGCTCAAGCCATGACCGGCGATGCTGAAGCGGGCAAGGGTAAATCTGCGATTTGCGCGGCTTGTCATTTGGCTGATGGTAATAGTCCAGTACCTGCGCCCGGCGCACCGGAAACGCTGATTTATCCCAAAATTGCCGGACAGCATGAAAGCTATTTGTACAAGCAACTGTTAGCGTTTAAGTCGGGACAACGCCAGAACGCTACAATGGCGGGCATGGTCGCGGCTTTGAATGAACAAGATATGCGCGATTTAGCGGCTTATTACAGCCGCCAAAAAATCACCCCCGGCGCAGCTAACGAGGATTTAGTTAAAGCGGGACAGGCAATTTATCGCGGCGGTATTAAAGATAAGAAAGTGCCAGCCTGCATAAGCTGTCATAGTCCTACTGGCTTAGGTGTGCCAGCAGCCAATTATCCCCGTTTAGGTGGACAACATGCGGCTTATGTTGAAACGCAATTAAAGCGTTTTAAGGACGGCAATCATCTGGGCGACGCGCATGGTAGCATGATGCAAGACATCGCAGCGCGTTTGTCTGAGGCAGAAACGAAAGCCGTAGCATCCTATATCAATGGACTGCATTAAGCCTTATGTTGCGCAAACAACCATCCGGCTTTGAGCGCTGAAACCACCTACAAATTTTGTACAAACCCGCAAAAAACCCGCCTTGAGCGGGTTTTTTCATTTCTTCTGCTGCTGTGCTAATTCCTGCTGTCGCTTCTCCCATTCAGGTTTTGTCAAACAGGAAGTAACGCCGCTTTCTGCGTTAAACATGCAGGGTCTTTCAGAAGCAAAAACCCAAAATACGATAAGCAATATGGCAACTATGGCGGCGAAGTAGCGAAACAGTTTACGCAAAATGCTGAGTGAGTGATTAACTACGCTGGCGGCGGCATTCAAAAATCCAAGCGCGACAATCATAATGACAGTGAGCACCAGCATCCAGGTCAGCAAGTCTTGCAGCGACATGGCTGAAAGCCCCTTGAGCAGGCTCTCAACTAAGTGAAACAGGGTTGTCCATGCCGTTGCGAATATTCCGAGAATTTTGTCCATACCAACCTAGCGAAAAATAAAGCTTTGTTAAAAACCCCTTATGATACCTGACATGACAAGATTTTTTTGCAGATTTTTATTGAAATAGCTGATAAAACAACACCCACAAGCTGCGCGTTGTCAATTTTAGGCAAGCTCCATCAAAGCAACCTGATAGCATTATGACATCAACCCTCCAACACCTGTCTGACCGAGCAATAACCCCATGATAACAATCAGTTTCATACTCAGTTTCTTGTTAAGTGCCGGGTTAAGTCATTATTTAAGCCGCGCCGATGCCTGGTTTAGCGTCGCCGCGCAACCCAATGAACGCTCGCTGCACACCCGCCCCACGCCACACAACGGCGGATTAGCCCTATTATTCGGATTGGGCGCGGGCGGGCTACTGTCTAGCGTTAGCCACAACGGGGCAGATTTCATCAGCTATTTGCTCGCCGCGCTGATACCGGTCACGCTGATTTCTTGCTGGGACGACTACCGCCCACTGCCCGCCTTGTATCGACTCTTAACCCATCTAGGCGCGGCACTGCTGCTAATAAGCCATCCGCTATTTCTGCTCGACAGCGTACAACTGCCGATGTTTACCCTGACGTTACCGATATTTTTAGCCGTTCCGTTAAGCGTGCTGTTGATCGTTTGGATGGTGAATTTATATAACTTTATGGACGGCATGGACGGCTTCGCGGGCGGTATGACAGTATTCGGCTTCGGCACCTTTGCCCTGCTCGGCTGGTGGCACAACGACCCCTTATTTTTTCTGCTCAATGCCTTAGTAGCCGCTTCTTCTGCCGGCTTCCTAACTGCCAATTTTCCACCGGCGAAAATCTTCATGGGCGATGTCGGCGCATCAACGCTCGGACTGTTAGCCGCCGCCTTCAGCTTATGGGCAGACCACGCCAACATTGCCGCCTTATGGATGAGCCTACTGCTATTTTCCCCCTTTATTGTCGATGCCACCGTGACTTTATTACGCCGCTTGCTGCGCGGTGAAAAAATCTGGCAGGCGCACCGTAGCCACTATTACCAACGTCTTGTGCAACACGGCTGGGGGCATCGTAAAACCGTGCTGTGGGAATACGCGCTCATGGCAGCCTGTAGCCTATCAGTGATAGCCTGCCAGATATTGCCCGCCCCCATACAAGCATTACTGCTGTTAGCTTGGATAGGTATTTACGCCCGTTTACTCATCGCCTTAGAACTTAACTGACTCATGGGAGAGCTAATCTCCTGATTAGCTCAAACGGCGTAAGCCGTTTCGCGCCGCCGTTGGCGGCAATGCTCAAGCGGTGTAGATTTTTACGAGAAAACCGTGCCAGTCAGCCCAGTCAAACCAAACACAGTATGAAAGTCTGTTAATAAAAAGCCGTTACCTGTCTTTTTGCGTAAAATGCCTTTCACGCTGTGCGTGCTATACTGCCGCCTTGCGTACCAAGCCATTGCCCTCACTTTGGCTACGAAAAATCGATGCCCGACTTTGAACAAAAAAAATCGGGTCTAGTGTCAAAAAACAACCCCTTAATCTCATGGAGATGCCGTATGAAATTTAACTATGCAGGTTTATCAGACGAGGCGGTACAGTCCTCGCGCCAACAGCACGGCAGCAATGCCGTGACCAGCCAGGAGGTAGAAACCTTTTGGGACAAATTTGTAGCCAACTTTAAAGACCCGATTATTTTAATTCTAGTCGTCGCGCTGGTGATTACCGTCACCTTGTCGATTTTTGGCTACGTGCCTTGGTACGAAGGCATCGGCATCGCGGTCGCCGTCGCGCTCGCCACCCTAGTTGCCACCTGGTCGGAATACAGCAACGAAAACGAATTCCAACGCCTGCTAGAAGAAGCTTCGTTGATTCAAGTCAAGGTATTTCGCAACGGTCATTTACGAGAAATTCCCATCAATGATCTGGTGGTCGGCGACTACGTGCTGCTGCAACCGGGCGACACCATACCCTGCGATGGTTTCCTGCTCGGCGGTCATGTCGAAGTCGATCAAGCCGCGCTGACCGGCGAATCCGAACCGGTCAAAAAACTGCCGGTGGCGGATGAAAATGCCGCAATCGACGAAGAAAAAAACAAGCTCTTCCGCGCCTCGTTGATTGACGATGGCGAAGCCGTGATGAAAGTCACCGCCGTCGGCGATCTCACCGAATACGGTAAAACCATGAAAGAACTGGTCAGTGCCGAAGATCGACTGTCGCCGCTGCAAGAAAAACTCTCAGTGCTGGGCGGACACATTTCCATGTTTGGCTACATTGGCGCGAGCTTTATTTTCTTCGCCTTCATGTATAAAAACGCCTTCATGGACGCAGACAGTTTCGCGGCTTATCTGGCACTCGGCACAGGTCCTATTGTTGCCGATGTGGTCACTGCCTTAGTGCTGGCTATTATCATTATCGTGGTCGCCGTGCCAGAAGGTCTGCCGATGATGATCGCCATCGTCTTATCGCTCAACATGCGCAAACTGCTGCGCGCCAAAGTTCTCGTGCGCAAACTGCTGGGCATCGAAACCGCCGGCAGCTTAACCGTATTATTCACTGACAAAACCGGTACTTTGACCGAAGGCAAGCTGAAAACCGAAAAATTCCTCTCCGGTTCGCATGAGATTTTCGACCACTTAGAGGCGGTACCGCAAAACCTACGCGAAAAAATCATTTTCGCCGTGCGCAACAACACCAGCGCGGTGATTGACGCAAGCCAAGTCGGTGAACCCGCGATTGTCGGCGCAGACCGCACTGAACAAGCCCTGTTGCGTTTCTTAGGCGCGAAACTCGGCGAAAAATCTGCCATTGAAGTGGTTGACATGATTTCCTTCAACAGCGCAAGAAAATTCTCCGCCAGCCAAGTCAGCGGCGAGCAGGCACTGACTTTGGTCAAAGGCGCACCAGAAATTTTGCTACAAAACGTCACGCATTATTTTGATGCAGAAGGCAACAAGGTCGCGCTCGACAACCCCGATGCGTTGCGCGAAGAAATGCACAAAATGTCTGCCGATGCCATGCGCTTGTTGGCTGTGGCGGTGACTGACGAAGCGATCAAAGAAGAGCAAAGCCTACCAACGGGTTTGTGCTTAGTCGGTATTTTCGGCATCCGCGATGGCTTACGCGCCACCTCTTACGAAGCCGTCAAACTGGCGCAAAAAGCCGGTATCAAAGTGGTAATGATTACCGGTGACGCAAAAGAAACCGCGCAAGCCATCGGACGCGATGTCGGCTTATTGGTCGGCAATAACCCCGTGGTGCTGACCTCCACCGAACTTAACCAACTGTCTGATGACGAAGTGAAAAAAATCCTGCCCGATCTCGCTGTCGTATCACGCGCCTATCCCACTGATAAAAGCCGCTTAGTCAAACTGGCAAAAGAACTCGACTGGGTCGTCGGCATGACCGGCGACGGAGTCAACGACGCGCCCGCCGTGAAAAACGCTGATGTTGGCTTTGCCATGGGCAGCGGCACGGAAATGACCAAAGAAGCCAGCGACATCGTGATTCTTGATGACAACTTCGCCTCCATCACCCAAGCCGTCTTGTACGGGCGTACCCTGTTCCGCTCTATCCGTAAGTTCTTGATTTTCCAATTGACGGTCAATGTCTCGGCAATTCTGCTGGCATTCTTAGGTCCCTTCTTAGGCTTTGAACTGCCGCTGACCATGATTCAACTCTTATGGATCAACATCATTATGGACACGCTCGCCGCCCTCGCCTTTTCCGGTGAAGCCGCGCTGCAACGCTACATGCTCGACAAACCCATCCCCAAAGACGCGCCATTAATCACCCATGAGATGTGGTCACAAATTCTCATCACTGGTTTGATTGCCACCGCCATGAGCATTTTCTTCTTAATGAATGATTCTATTCATCAATTATTCGTGCGCGAAGACATGACGGGTTTATTATTAGATGACAGCCAGCCGTTAAGCCCTGCCAATAACCTATTGTTCTTAACCGCCTTCTTTGGTTTCTTTGTGTTCCTACATAATTTCAACAAATTCAACGCCCGCACCGAAGGCGTAAATTTGCTAGAGCATTTAAGCGACAACAAGAACTTCATGGCGGTGGTTGCCACGATTTTCAGCTTGCAAATTCTTTTCACTTACATCGGTGGTGATGTCATGCGGGTGGTGGGCTTAGGCTTGCAAGATTGGCTCTACATCGCGCTGTTTGCCGTGCTGATTATTCCGATTGACCTGGCGCGTAAGATGATTCGCAACGCGCTGGTAGGAAATCCGGTACTGACGGAAAAAACCCAAGCTTGATGCAACCTGTTCACGCCGCCTGCGGCGGCGTGCTTGGGAGAGCTAATCTCCCGATTAGCTCAACGGCGCAGCCGTTTCGCGCCGCTTGCGGCTGAAAGAGTATTCGGTGTAGGGTTTGCGCCGCGTCTTTTTGCGGCGCGAACGCGAATGCTGAAAGAGTATTCGGTGTAGGGTTTGCGCCGCGTCTTTTTGCGGCGCGAACGC
>CAZOSP010000077.1:0-18494 GCA_964582525.1 uncultured Thiomargarita sp.
TGCTTTGCTCAAAGTGGATGCGCAGAAGGCAATGACTTTGTTGAAAAATAAGCCAGTGGTGTTGAAACGTGTTGAGGATGCGGCAACAGCAAAAAAGTATCAGGCAGCTTTGTTGAAAGCCGGGTTGCGTTGTCACATTGTCGCAGAGGCGGCGGTTACCTCGCTTGAAACATCAAAAGCTGCGCCTAATCTGACGCAATTTAAGGCTGAGTCGGCAGCGCGAAAAGCAGCAGCAGCGCGAGAGGCAGAAGAGCAGGCGCGATTTGAAGCTGAGGTGTTGGCGGAGGAGGCAATGCTTAGAGATAAGCGACGTATGCGTCGGCTGACTGTGGCGGCGGTGTTGTTGCTGGGCTTGGCGGGGCTGTGGTTTTTTGGGCAGGGAGACGCGCCTCCCGATGAGATACCTGCGTCGGCGGTAGCCGATCAGCCGCCGTCGGCAGAGGTCTTGGCTGAGGCGTTACAGCCGGATGTGCAGGAAATCTATCGCCAAGATGAGGCGCATCTTAAAAAATTGACCCAAGCGCAGATAACTGATTCCGAAGCGCGCACTTATCAATTGCAGCAGTTAGAAGCATTGCAAACACGCTTGGATGGTTTGTCTGGGCTGTTGGGGGAGAATGCGTCTTGGCAAAAAGCGTTTGCCAGGCATCAGGGCAAGCTGGATGAATTGCGCGAGAAAGTGCGGGAAGTGCCGATGCCGTTTCACCTGTTTCGTAGTCAGTCGCAACTTCTGCATGTACAGATTTCGATACTGGATAAAAAGGTGCGTTTGTATGAATGAGGTTGCGGCTCTTGCGTTACGCATTCCCGTGCTGAAATCTGCAAGCTAGAAAAATCTGTTTTTTGCTGTAAATGATCAATTAACACTTGGCAGCACGCAAAAGAGTGCTTATTATGTTCCCTAGGTCAACACCTTCACATTAAAGAAATCTATCTTATGTCACTGTTCACGCACATCGCTGCTGCAAACTGTTCTGCTATCATGCAGGCTTTGCCCGTGCGTGTTCATCCCGCCTTTGCACTCCTAAACACGCTGCGACTGCTGCCCGCTTAAGGGCAACACCATTTTTCATCGCCTTGGCGAAGGCAAACTACGCAAACACAGTCGCTAATCTTTATTCCAATGCCAGTCCAGTGCTGCGCAAAACCCTTTATCAATGTAGGCGTTCACATTCCTCCCGGTAAAAACCTGACAGGTCTTAAAGACTGGTCAGATTTGGCGGGGGGCGTGAATGGTTACTTATCAATAGCCCTTGTTTAATCTGTCAGCCTATTGGCATGACTTAAACGAACGCTTTATCACTAGGAGTGATGACCATGAGCCAAGATAACTTAATTATTTTTGATACAACGTTGCGTGACGGCGAACAAAGCCCTGGCGCGTCTATGACCAAAGAAGAAAAAGTCCGCATCGCCAAAGCTTTAGAAAAAATGCGTGTGGATGTCATTGAAGCCGGTTTTCCTGCCGCCAGTCCGGGCGATTTCGACGCCGTTGCTGCGGTTGCTGCCAGCATCAAGGATAGCACTGTGTGCGGTCTTGCCCGCGCCATTGAACGCGATCTTGAGGTCGCCGGTGAAGCTTTGAAAATCGCCAACAGTGCGCGTATCCACACCTTTATCGCCACATCGCCTTTGCACATGGAGAAAAAACTTCGCATGTCGCCCGATGAAGTGCTGGAACGTGCGGTGTATGCGGTGAAAAAAGCCCGTAATTACACCGATAATGTAGAATTTTCTCCCGAAGATGCTGGGCGTTCAGAATTTGATTTTCTTTGTCGTGTCATTGAAGCCGCCATCAATGCCGGAGCCAGCACTATCAACATTCCCGACACAGTGGGCTATACCTTGCCCGACCGTTTTGGCAAGCTCGTTTTTGATTTGCGCGAAAAAATCCCTAATGCCGATAAAGCCATTTTTTCTGTGCATTGTCATAATGATTTGGGGCTTGCGGTGGCTAATTCTTTGTCTGCCGTGCTGAATGGGGCTAGACAAGTTGAGTGTACTATCAATGGCTTAGGTGAACGCGCTGGCAATGCTGCTTTGGAAGAGGTGGTGATGGCAGTGCGCACTCGTCAAGATTTGTTTGATTGCAATGTCAATCATCTCGATACGACGCAGATTGTCAGTTGTTCGCGCTTGGTGTCGAATATTACTGGTTTTCCGGTGCAGCCCAACAAAGCGATTGTCGGTGCGAATGCCTTTGCGCATGAATCGGGCATTCATCAGGACGGCGTACTGAAACACCGCGAGACTTACGAAATCATGCGCGCCGAAGATGTGGGCTGGAACGCCAATAAGATGGTGTTGGGTAAACATTCAGGGCGTAATGCTTTTAATCAACGCTTGCAAGAGCTGGGTTATAGTTTTAATTCCGAGAAAGAACTCAACACAGCGTTTGCGCGTTTCAAAGACCTTGCAGATAAAAAGCATGAAATCTACGACGAAGATTTACAGGCTTTAATCAGCGATACTTTAGCCGGTGAGCAAAACGAAACAGTTAAACTGTTTTCTTTGAAAGTAACGTCGGAAACCGGCGAAGTGCCGCGTGCTTATTTGACTTTGAGCGTTAATGATGAAGAATGTATGGTGGATGCCAGCGGCAGCGGTCCGGTTGACGCGGTGTATAACGCCATTGAAAAATTGGTACGCAGCGGCGCGCATTTGCAGTTGTATTCAGTGAAAAACGTCACCGATGGCACGGATTCGCAAGCAGAAGTCAGTGTCCGTTTGGAGCAAGAAGGTAACATCATTACCGGACAAGGTGCAGACACGGACATTGTGATTGCTTCAGCGAAAGCTTACATTAACGCGCTGAATCGTTTTATCGGTCAGCAAGCGCGGCGGCAACACCCGCAAAAGGCGGAAACAGTGTAAAGTAAAGCGCTTGACGGCACGCCCAAAAACCGATTAAAGATGCCATCTCTTGCAGAGATGGCATCTTTTCATTATAAAAAGCACTCACCGCGTCACCTGAATTAATCACAAAAAAGGAGTTATTTATGCAAAGACTACAGATGTTGGTATCCGCTTCACTGTGGGCATTAACGGGTGTTTTAAGCACCGCACAAGCCGCAGGCGTATCGGGCGGCAGCAGTAATTATCAACAGCCCAACCTTTGGGCGGGCGCGGCAGCTTATTACGGGGGACCTCCCAACGCGCCTGCCTATGCGCCGCCGCCTTATGGCTATGCAGGGAGCTACCCGCAAGCGCGTCGGCACGATAACACATCATCACCTGCCCCTTGGAATGCGATGCAGCCTCATCGCATGATGAATATGATGCCTAATCCAATGCGCATGTTTGGCAACCCCAATCAGCCTAATGCCGATTATCCACCCCTGCCGCCACAGGGCGCGTATCCTTATGCGCATCCCGGACTTTACCCCCCCGCCGCCTATTCGTATCAAGGTGCTGCACCGTTAGGGCAGCAAGGCTACGGCGCAGCACCCACCGAAGCCCAGCAACCACATGACGCGCCCCCCGCACAGCCGCCCTCTTATGCCGCCCCCTCTCGCAGCGGCGGCGGCATGGGCATGGGGAATCAGCGTCAGCAGCCCAACTATAGTTATCAACACAACCCCGCCTACCAGCAGGCGTATCCGCACCAGCAAGGCGGTGGCTATTATCCACAGCAAATGCCGTCCGCTGCGCAGCATCAATGGGCTTTAGTGGATCGCGGCGGTTTCCAAACCCCGCCTTCTGTCATGCAGTCGCCCGCCATGAGTAGCGAGAAGCCCCTAGTGGATCGCGGCAATTTCCCCGAACCGCCGCCGATACCGGAAATGCCGCCTATGCGCCAAGGGGTATTCAACACTGCCACGCCGCCCGTCAATTTTCCGCAGTCTGCTCAAACCCGTCAACAGGCACCTGCCTCAAACGCGCCCCGCTATGCGGCGCGAAATGATGCCGAACCAATCAGTCCTCAAGCGGGCAGTGCTTATTCTGTGCCGCCCGTCGCGCCAGGTTTAGACATGTATCCGGGCATCTCCGCACGAGACCGGTAGAGCATTCGCGTTCGCGCCACAAAAAGACGTGGCGCAAACCCTACTCTTGAAGGTCGGGTGTTGTTGAATCCTCATCGCTCAAGTCCGCACCGGGGTTGGGTAGCGTGCCATAAGGCTCAATTTTCAAAATGCGCGGTGGCGTGGCGTAGCCTTTGGCTTGCACAGTGGCAAGAAAAGCGTGTTGCGATTGGTTGTCAGAGGCGGGCGGCGTGGGTGCTTCTGCTTCTGTGCTTGCGGCTTCCTCGCTATCTGCTGCTGCGGCTTCATCTACTGCTGCGGCTTCGACTTGTATGGCGATGGTGTAAATGCTGCTGCCGTTGTTGCCAAAATCCAGCCAGTTTTGTAGCTGCGGTAATTGATGCGCTTGAATGATTTCATTTAAGTCGCTGTAGTTTTTGATTTCTTCAGCTTCGCGCAAGGCGATGATTTCAGCGACTGCGGCGGCAGTCATGCCGGGCAATATCCTTAAAACGTCGGCAGAGGCATAATTGGGGTTGACCCGATAAGTGCCGCCGTAAATGGTAAAAATGTCGCTCAGGGATAGGTCTTTGAACACTTCATCAAACCCCTTAATTAAACGGATTTCTTCAAGGGTTTCAAATAGCCCGTTGCGCGGTTCATAAGGCGGATCTAGGGTTTTGTAATAGGCTTTTTCCGCGCCGTTGACGCGCTTTAAGTCATCCGCATCTTTCCAGTCATCCCAAGCCTGTTGCAGTGCGTCTAAGCGTTCTAGGTCATCTTCGCCAATGTATTCGCGGAGCAGTTCGCGTAGATGGTTGGTGTCGAGACTGCGTAGATTGATTTTTCCGGCGTGGTCGTAAATGCGTACTGTAACGCCTGCGGGTAAAGGATGGGACAGTTGCAGCACTTGCCCGTTAAAGCGCATGAGCGGATTTTCCCGCTCGCTTAAGGGAATTTCTGAGTCTTCCGGCGGTGGCGGCATTCGCTGGATCATCAGTTCCATTTGCGCGAGGTGTAGTGCTTCTAGGGTTTTTGCCCAAACCCGCACATTGTTTTGGTTGTAATACACGGCTTTGGCAGCCATGCGCACTTCTGAGGCGAGTGTGGCAACCAGCAGGCTCATCAGGGCGATAAACCAAAGAACGATGATTAACACCGCACCGCCTTGTCGGCGGCGATAGCGAGAAAAGCCAGACAGCTTTTTGTGGCTTGTCGGGTTTGCTGGCTTTGAGAGGTTAACTGTCATATTTTTTGGCGACTTAAACAGACCGCGAGGGCGGTATCCCAAGCCGGTAAACGCACACCAAAGGTGTCTGCCAACTTGTCGTTAGACAGCACCGAGTAGGCAGGTCGCGCAGCCGGTGCGGGATATTCTTCGGTGCTGATGGGGATGACATGCGGCGCGTTGCTGGATTGCTGCACAATGGCTTTGGCAAATTCGTACCAACTGGTTTGTCCGCCGCAGGTGAGATTATAAATGCCGGAAAGCCGCTCCATGTCGGCGTGCAGCTGCGGAGAGTAAACTTGCGCGATCACTTGTGCGGTGGCATCAGCAATTAAACGGCTCCAGGTCGGCGCGCCGATTTGATCAGCAACAACACGCAGTTCGTCGCGCTCGGCGGCGAGGCGTTGCATGGTCAGCAGGAAGTTTTTGCCGTATAAGCCATAGACCCAACTGGTGCGGAAAATCAGGTGCTTACAGGCGACTTGTTGGATGGCTTGATCGCCCGCCAGCTTGGTTTGTCCATAGACGCTGCGCGGATCGCAGTAATCATCTTCGCTGTAGGGTTTATCCGTGTGTTTGCCGTTATACACATAATCGGTTGAATAATGGACTAATAACGCGCCCAATGCTTTGGCTTCTTCAGCCATAATGCCGGGCGCGATGCCGTTGATTGCCATCGCGGCGTCAGCTTCTTGCTCGGCTTTATCGACCGCTGTGTAGGCGGCGGCATTGACAATAATGTCCGGCTTGATGTCGCGTATGATATTGCGGATATTGTTGTGGTCGGTGAGTTCGATGCGTAAATGGGTATCGCAACGATCCACCGGTGTGATGCGTCCAAGTGGCTGTAAGCAACGCCAAAGTTCCGCGCCTACTTGACCGGTGCAGCTAATGAGTAATATGCGTTTTGCGCTGTTCATTGTTATGTTTCGCTTGTTGGTTAAAAATGAAATGTTCTCAGAGCATCTGCCTAATTCGGACAATTCTGTTCGTCCTGTTTGACCATCACAGTGCCTTAAAACGTCCGGCTGCCGCGTCTTTTGCCGAGAGTATGGGATTGTCTAGGGGCCACTCAATGGCAATATCGGGATCGTTCCAGATAATGCAGCCCTCGTCTTCGGGATGGTAATAATCGGTACATTTATAATGAAAATCAGCATACTCAGACAGCACACAAAAGCCGTGCGCACAACCCGGCGGCAGGTAAAATTGTTGGTGTTCTTCAGCGGTTAATGTGATGCCTACCCAACGCCCATAGGTCGGGGAATTTTTACGAATATCCACGGCAACATCAAACACGCTCCCCTGCGTGACGTACACCAGTTTACCCTGCGGGTGCTGGCGTTGAAAATGCAGCCCACGCAACACGCCGCGTGCTGAATGCGAATGATTATCTTGCACAAAAGTTTCGCTGATACCGGCTTCGCGGTAACGCTGGTCTTGAAAAGTCTCTAAGAAAAAGCCCCGCGCATCACCAAATACTTTGGGTTGAATAATGAATACGCCGACAATTTCGGTTTGAATGACATTCATAAAAAAATCCTAACGATAGGGTGACTGAAAACGATAGCATCTATAAGGCTTCGCAGTATAACATATCGCCCATTTAGAACACTTAGGAGCTAACCATGCCAACCACACAATCTTTAGAAGAAAAACTCCAATTTTTTGAACGCACCTACAGTAGTCTGCTGACGCAGGTGTTGCAAGACCTGCAAGTCGTTGAGCAGCTTCAACAAGCTGCCGAAAAAGATCAGCAAGTACAGCAAATCATTAGCAATATCGAATTTGCCCTAGAGGAGATGCACCCCGAACTCAAGCAGTTCAAAGCCGGCTTAACGGTGCGGCAGGGCGCGTCCAAATTGTTTTACGTGCCGGATTTACCCACTCATGTTCTCCGCGAGACACCGATTTTTCAAGCCCTCAAAGCCAAACTGCACGTCACTGGCATCAATCCACAAAACAGCCCGATTATTATCGAAGCCGCCAGCGGTCTGGGAAAATCTCTACTGGCAGCGCGAATTGCACATGATCAGGACGTGCAAGCGCACTTTACCGATGGCATTTTCTGGCTGGGACTGGGCGAAAATCCCAATCTTTTTCAGCATTACACTGACATCGCCAAAGCTTTAGGCAAAACCGCCGTAGGTTTCATTGACCTAGAGCAAGCCAGTCGCTTTATGCAGGACATTTTTGCTGCACGTCATTGTTTGTTCATTTTAGATGAAGTTGCGGATTTAGAAGAAGTGCTGTCTGTCAACAGCTTAGGTGCCAACTGTCGCGTCCTCATCACCACAGTAGAAAGCAACTTATACGATTTTATCAAATACAAAACCACTCAAGCCATCCGTTTTCAAATGCCCGCCTTAACCACACAAGACAGCGAAAAACTGTTACTAGAGAGTGCCAACTGCCTAGATAATCCGCCGCAAGCATTAAGCGCGATAGTGCAAGCCTGTCAACACAATCCGCTCTGCATACAACTGGTTGGCAGCCTTGTAGCCTTGCAGAAGCCCGCCGATTGGGCATATTTGCTAGAACGCCTGCAAGAAGAAGGCTGGGAATTTCCGACCGAGTATGATTATCACCTAATGATGGCGCTGCATCTCTACATTGAAGCCTTGGGCGAACAAGGCGAATGCTACCTAGTGCTGGCAGTTTTTGACGATTACAGCAAAATTCCGCTCAACATTGTCAGCATGTTATGGCAACACATGTTCAACCTGCCCGAAGCAGACAGCACAAAGCTCATTCAACGCTTTGCCGAAACCGGCTTACTGCATTTACACAGCCACCCGAGCAGCGGCTACATCAGCCTTCACGCCTTCCAACACGCCTACATTCGAGACAACTCCGACCTTGACAAGCTGCATTTACACGTTCTATCCGCTTACGGGCGACAAGTTCAACAAGGCTGGATCAGCGTCCCCGATGACGGTTATTTTTACCAAAATCTCTGTATTCATTTAGCCGGTGCCGGACGACTGCAAGAATTACGGGCACTATTGCTGGATTTTGATTGGATGATGAAAAAACTGCAAACCACCAATCTGCATTCTTTAATCAGCGACTATCACCTGCTCGAAGAAGACGCAGAACTCGCCACCGTGCAGTACGCGCTTCACGCAGCCGCGCCCGTCTTAATCAAACAACCCGAACAGTTAGCCAGCGAACTACTCGACCATTTATGGGAACAGGACAGCCGTGATATAAAATTCATGCTCAACCAAGCCAAAGAAAGCGTCCCGGCTTGGGAGCCGTCCATGCCCAGCGAAGACTGAATGAGAGAAAAAACCCCTCTTTTGTCATGTTTTTATCTAACGAAAATAAGGAAACATTATGGATATTCAAAGCTTCATGCAGCAAATGGGAACGCAGGCGCGTCAAGCCTCCATAGCTATGGCACGCGCCCGCAGCGCAGAAAAAAACCACGCATTAACCACCATTGCCGACTTATTGCAGGTCAACAAAGACAGCCTGCAAGCCGAAAATCAAAAAGACCTGACCGCCGGATTAGCACGCGGACTCGATGCCGCCTTGCTAGATCGCCTAGCCCTCAACGATGCACGTATTGACGCAATGGCAGAAGGCTTGCGCGAAATCGCCGCACTCCCCGATCCGGTGGGCGAAATCACCGATTTGCGCTATCGCCCCTCCGGCATTCAAGTAGGGCGGATGCGCGTTCCCCTAGGTGTCATCGGCATCATCTACGAATCCCGCCCTAACGTCACTGCGGATGCAGCCGGTTTATGCCTAAAAGCCGGCAACGCAACCATTCTGCGCGGCGGATCGGAAGCCATTAACTCCAACCAAGCCATCGCGCAATACATCCAACAAGGCTTGCAAACTGCCGGCTTACCGCACACCGCCGTGCAACTGGTCAGCACCACCGATCGCGCAGCGGTGGGCGAATTATTGCGTATGCGGGACTTTGTGGATGTCATCGTGCCACGCGGCGGCAAAAGCTTAATCGAGCGCGTTAGCGAAGAAGCGCGCATCCCCGTCATCAAACATCTGGACGGCATCTGCCATGTTTACATCGATGACAAAGCAGACCTTGAAAAGGCAGTCAACATCGCTGTTAACGCCAAAACGCAGCGTTACGGCACTTGCAACACCCTGGAAACGCTGTTGCTGGCAAAAGCCATCGCGCCGCACATTCTGCCCGTGCTGGCACAAAAATACGCGGCGGAAGGCGTGGAATTGCGCGGCTGCCCAATCACTTGTCAATACATTACAGCCATCGCCGCGACAGAAAAAGACTGGCAAAGCGAATACCTCGCGCCGATTTTATCCATCCGTGTCGTGGACGATCTCGAACAAGCCATAGCCCACATCCGCCAATACAGCTCACAACACACCGACAGCATTGTCACCGAAGACTGGAGTCGCGCCCAGCGTTTTCTGCATGAAGTCGATTCAAGTTCAGTCATGGTCAACGCTTCCACCCGTTTTGCCGATGGTTTTGAATATGGTTTGGGTGCGGAAATCGGTATTAGCACGGATAAAATCCATGCTCGCGGTCCGGTCGGTTTAGAAGGTTTGACTTCGCAGAAATTCATCGTGCTAGGCGATGGGCATATTCGAAAGTAGGGTGCGTTAGGCGCGTCTTTTTGCGAACCGCATCATCTGGGGTTTGCAGTTCACCACCGTTTGTGGGCTTTAGGTCTCTCGGCTTCGTTGAAGGTTGGTGCAGAGAGTCGGTTGTTGGTGTTTGCTGGGAGCGGCTGACGGCTATGTCAACCATAAAAACTTAAGCCGCTCTCGCAGTGGTGCGCTGGGTTAATAAATATTGCTGCCAAAAATGATAAGCCCCTAGCACCCCTAGCAAATGCAGGCGATGCGCAGGTTGCGCCTGTTGAAAAAGCATCTCAATACCACGTTCAGTATCCGCCTCACTCAAGCCCGCTTGATGCAAGGCGTGTTGCAAAGCATTAGTATCATGGGCGACATAATCAAGGCAACGCGGGTTGTCCGTGTAATGACACCAGCCGCCAAGCAGCGTATGCCCGTGTAAATGACTGGCAGCATTGTCTGTGCAAGCTTGCTGCTGCGTCTCCCAACTTATTTCGCTTAAGCGCGGGCTAAATTTAGCCATCGCTTGGCGATAAAATTTACCGTTAGCGCGTTGCGAAGCGGGCAATCCCGACAAGCTGTTTAACACGTCTTCATCTAAAAACGGATGAGAACGCGCATAGTCTCGGATCAGCAGTTGTTGCTCGGCAACCGCTTGGCGGCGCACGCGCTCGCCTAAATACACGGCTTCCAGATAATGCGTCGCATCTTCAGCGCGGCTTTGATAAACACTCAGGCGTAAATTCATGCGTTCCTGTAAATAGTCGCGCAATTTCGGCAGGGCATTCAAAAATGGCGTGAGCAAGGGGCTAAAATGCTGCATGGCATAATCTTGTGCATTTCTGCATAAGTTGTGCTTTAAGCTGCCCAGTCCTAATCTGCTCGGCAGGCGTTTATCAACATGTATGCGGTACAGCTCCGAGCCAGTGCTGGTAATGAGAGCCGCACCGCGTGTACGCGCTACCAAATCAGCGCAAATCAGCGGATGCACATGATGCAGCGGCACTTCACCGCCGCTCAGTTGCGCACTGACCGCGTGCGCGCTGTAAAACTGTTGATCGTCTAAGCTGCCCGCCTGTAATTGCGCACCAACGGCTTCTGCAATAGCCTGCGCAACACTTAGCTGAGTGCTGCCCGGCAGCCCATAGCTCAACAAGCGCGGACGATGCCCAGCGGCATAAGCAGCGGCGATCAGCAAACGGCTGTCGGGATTGCCGTTAATCAAAATCAGGGCTTCGGGATCACGCTGCATACGTTTATCAACCGCCGCGACAATGGCTTCAAAAGCCTGCTGTTCCGTACTGGTTTGACGCGGCAGATAATAAGGCGTTTCGTGCCAAAGTTGGATGCTGCCTTCGGCATTAATGTGGCACAGACTGCCCGCATGTAAATGTTTCACGCCGCGCAGGCTGCTTTGCTCGCCCAGTAATTGCCCATAAGCGAGCAATTCCAGCAAGGCTTCGTCGTCGCCGTCGGCTTCGTCGCCCAGCAGTTGCGACAGGGCAAAAGCATCGCTGGCAATGTAACTGGCTTGTGCGCGTTGCGCCAGCAAGATGGGAAATAAACCCAAGCGATCGACAGCGAGCGTTAAACAGTGCGAAGGGCGATGATAATGTATCCAACTACGCCCAAAAATCGCATGACCATGCCCAGCGAGATTGGCTTTTGCCAACGCTTCGGGATTAAGACTGTGAGCCGGATCGCCCCATTCGATGACAACATCTTCTGCCGATTGCCAGAGCTGTCCTTCCGGCAACAATAAGCGTCTAAATTGATGTGAAAAGCCCCGTAGCTTGGCAAAGGTGCTGAGATGACGCTTTGCGCTGGCATTGCGGTGATGAAAAGCAGCTTGCATGACAGCCATTGTAACCCCTTAGTTTTTCTAGTGTTTAAGGCGCTTTGAATGAACTCACTGAAGCAGCTTTGGGAATAAGTCTGGGAGTAAATAAGGTGAGGTGTCGCGCTCCAGTCTATGAACGCCAAAGGCGTTGTTAAACAGGGGTAAGGCAATAAGCGTACCGCATAAAAATTGAATTAAGACGGGCAGTCCTCAAAGGACTGCCAGTCTTGAAAGGGCTGCCCGTCTTAGATTTGCATAACCCCTTCATCCCAGTATGTTGAGTTTATAATGATGGGTTAAAAAGCGTTTGAAATTTTCTACAATTTTGAACGCATCTTTCAATACATCGCGCTCCATTTTATTCAACTGTGCGGGCGTGATGTAATTATTCGGTATTTCTCCATTATTCATTTGTTGTAATCCCGCGGTTAAACGCAACCAATTCATAAAAGCAAAAGCTTCAATTAAATCGACTGAAAATTGCTTATTCAACACATTTTTTTCATGCAGTGCTTTAATGCGCGCTATCGTATTGGTTTGCGGTAATTTATATTCTACGGCTAAACTTCTCACGCCATGAACAATGGTAAAAATGCCGCCTTTTTTAATATCCAGTTGATTCTTATGCTGAGATTTTTCTACGACAAATTTTTCAAACCAACCCAAAGGTGTTTCAAAGGCTAACGCAATGCGCGCAAAATTGCTTAAAAAAGTCGGATGATCTTGCAAACGCTGATATAAATAAGTCTTGGTTTTTACCAACAAGTCTGCATCACCCGCTACCGCCATTGCATCATAAAAAATGGCAATATTCATCACGGCTTGTTCACTAGGTTTGTCCAACCACATAAAAAACGCTTGCTGAAAACCTGCAACATCTTGACACCATTGCGGATTATTTACCATGATATTGCCTTGACAGGGCGGATAGCCAAATTCAATTAAAGTGTTTGTGAGTTTTTCTGTGAGTTGTTTTAATTCGGCATGTTGAAAACCCTCACGCAAAATCATCGCATTATCCTGATCAGTTTTCAATAACTGCTCTTCGCGTCCTTCGCTGCCCATGACGATTAAACAAGAATTTTCAATCACCGCCCTAGGCATGATTAAATTATACAACTTAGTAAAGATTTTTTTATTCAACTCGCTGATGAGTTGACTGATATAGCGCAGTTTCACGCCTTTTGCTGAGAGCGACTGAATGGTATGAATGATGCCTTCACTCGCCTCACGTAACTGCTCAAGATTTGCCGCACGTTCTATTTGTACATCGACTAATCCGGTATGATCAGCAAAATAACTTAAGACATCCGCTTGTTCTAAAATTCCCAACATTTTTTTATCGTCACAAACCACTAAATGCTTAATGGAATGCTTAGTCATGGTGAGCTTGGCATTAAATAAAAAATCATCCGCGTTTAAGCTAATAATCTCATAGCTCGTAATGCGATCGACCGGTTCATCAACGGATAAACGCTGTAAGACCAATTTACGCGACACATCGGCTTCTGTCATAATGCCGACTTGCTCGCCTTTTCTCACCAATACCGCATGCGTTTTATAGGCTTTCATGGTTTTCACCGCGGCATAAATGCTGCTGTTGGCATCCACAAAAATCGGTTCATGTACATAAGCATCGCGGATTTTTGCGACCATAAAAGTTGAAAGTTCTTTGCGATGTTGTTGCTCCATGAGTTCATTCAAACGTGCCGAGATATTTTGATAATAAAAATGCTGCACTTCTGGGTGCGTTTGAATGAGTTTTAAGAACGCTGCTTTAGGCAGCAAATAGCAAATCAACTCTTGCTGTACAATAAACTCGTTGTTATTTTTATTTTCTAATAAAGCCATAGCGCCAAACGTATCTTGCGGTCCATACACAGAAATCACTTCATCTTCGCTATTGCGTTCTTGTACCAAACCTTTAATGATTAAGTACAAATACTGTGTCTGCTCACCCGCTTTTAATATCACTTGCTCGGCTTTGTAATAAGCAATATCCATTGCCCCTAATACTTCTTCCAGTTTCTTTTCTGGTAAGCGGTTAAAAGGTTGAATAACACTTATAAAAGTTTTTTGATCTAAGGTAGTCATTTTAATTCATCCTTCGCGCTTGCTCGATATGCCCAGCCCATTAACAACATGCCAAACAAAATCATCGGCAGGGTTAATACATGCCCCGTGGTCAGCCAGCCAAACGCCAGATAGCCGATATGCGCGTCGGGCATTCGCACAAATTCGACCAGAAAACGAAAAAATCCATAGCCGATGAGAAATAGACCAGAAACTGCCATGACTGGACGCGGTTTACTTGAAAACCACCAAAGTAGTATGAATAACAGCACGCCTTCTAATGCCAATTCATAGAGTTGCGAGGGATGGCGCGGCAGGTTATCGACATGCGGGAAGACCATCCCCCAAGCTACAGTAGTCGGTGCGCCCCAGAGTTCGCCATTAATGAAATTGCCTAAACGTCCAAACGCCAGCCCGCTGGGAATTAAGGGCGCGAGGAAGTCGGTGCTGACCCAAAAGCTTTGTTGATGTGTTCGCGCAAATAGCCAGATGGCGACTAATACGCCGAGCAAGCCGCCATGAAATGCCATGCCGCCTTGCCAAACCTTAAAAATAGCCAGCGGATCATCAAGATAGACCGGTAAGTTGTAAAACAGCACGTAGCCGATGCGCCCACCCAGCACAGCACCGATGGCAACGTAAAAGACCAGATCGCCGATTTGTTCGGGGCTATAGGGCGAGCCGGGCTGACGCGCACGATATACGCCCAACGCCCAGCCTGAGCTGAATGCCAGCAAGTACATAAAACCGTACCAGTGAATGTGCAGAGGACCGAGTTGCAGCATAACCGGATCGATTTGTGGGTGTATCAACATAGGTAAATCCTGTATTAAGATGGGTTGTCATGGGGATTTCAAGCCGGATGAGGCTTGTCGTCCTTTTGATTAAGGAGATGTCAAGAATTGGGCAGAATGCCCTCGTTCCCAAGTGCCACTTGGGAATGCGATCTTGACCGCGTTGCGGTCTGTACTAACGGTCCAACGACGCGGGCAAGGTGTGAGTTCCCAAATGCGCCGCTAACGGGCTTTGGGAGGTTTATTCCTAAGCATTTTTTGCCGTCGGGCGGAGTGTGGATTTTTTAGTGTCCCCGCGCCTGCCTTAGTGTGTGCGCCGAACTTGTCTGTGTGAGAAGGCTTGCCCGTTCCGGCTGGCTGATAACTCGGCACCAAATGCCGCTTGCCATTGCCAATTAAATCCGCTCGTCCCATACGCTTGAGTGCGTCGCGTAGTAGAGGCCAATTATGCGCATCGTGATAACGCAAAAAGGCTTTATGCAGCCGCCGCTGGCGCGTTCCCCGCACCACGCTGACCGTCTCGCTGTCTCGCGTGACCTTTTTCAGCGGATTTTTGCCGCTGTGATACATGGCGGTCGCCAACGCCATCGGTGAAGGCAAAAATGCCTGCACTTGATCAGCGCGAAAACCGTTGCGCTTCAGCCACAAGGCTAGATTGAGCATGTCCTCATCCGACGTACCTGGGTGTGCGGCGATAAAGTAGGGAATTAAATACTGCTCTTTGCCGGCTGCTTTTGAATATTTATCAAAGAGTTGCTTGAATTTGTCATAAATGCCGATGCCGGGCTTCATCATTTTCGCCAGCGGCGCGTCTTCGCTGTGTTCAGGGGCGATTTTCAAATAACCGCCGACATGATACGTGACCAATTCCTGCACATATTGCGGCGATTGCACTGCCAAATCATAGCGCAAGCCCGATGCGATAAAGATTTTCTTAATCCCCGGCAGGCTGCGGGCGCGGCGATACAGTTGTATCAGCGGCGCGTGGTTGGTGTTGAGATTGGGACAAATCCCCGGATACACGCAGGACAGGCGGCGACACGCCGACTCGATTTTCGCGTCTTTGCAGTGCAAACGGTACATGTTTGCCGTTGGTCCGCCGAGGTCAGAAATATGCCCGGTAAAGCCCGGCACCGCGTCGCGGATGGTTTCAATTTCGCGGATGATGGAATCCTCCGAGCGGTTTTGAATAATGCGCCCTTCGTGTTCGGTGATCGAGCAAAACGAGCAGCCACCAAAACAGCCGCGCATGATGTTGATGGAAAAGCGGATCATTTCATACGCCGGAATCCGTGCGCCCTGATACGCAGGATGCGGCTGGCGCGTGTAAGGTAATTCATAGACTCGATCAAATTCTTCACTGGTGAGCGGAATCGGCGGCGGATTCAGCCACACCTCACGCCCGCCATGCTTTTGAATCAAGGCGCGGGCGTTACCGGGATTAGATTCCAAATGCAGCAGGCGCGAGGTGTGCGCGTATAACACGGGATCGCGTTTGACTTGTTCGTAGGCGGGCAGACGGATGTAGGTTTTTGCGCGCTGGGCGAGCCGTTCTTCACCGCGGTGCGCACCGCCAACGGCACTGATGGGGACAATGGCAGTCTGAGCTTTTTCGCTTTTAGCCCGTATTGGACGAGTGCTTGACACACGCGGCGCGGCGTCGTAAGGATCGGGCAACGGCTCAATCATCCCCGGCTTATCTAAGGTGGTCGAATCCAAGCCGCTCCAACCCGTCAAGGGCGCGTCGCGCATCACCGCCGAACCGCGCAAATCGCTGATGTCCTTCATCACCTCGCCCTGCGCGACGCGATGCGCCAACGCCACAATCGCCCGTTCAGCGTTGCCATACAGCAGCATATCCGCTTTGCTATCGACCAGAATCGAGCGGCGCACCTGATCCGACCAATAATCATAATGGGCAATACGGCGCAAACTGGCTTCAATGCCACCGATGACGATTGGCACGTCTTTGTACGCCTCACGGACGCGCTGGCTATAGACAATCACGCTACGCTCTGGACGCTGACCACCTGCTTCATTGGGCGTATAAGCATCATCACTGCGCAGCCGCCGATCCGCCGTGTAGCGATTCACCATCGAATCCATATTGCCGCTGGTCACGCCAAAAAATAACTGCGGCTTGCCGAGTTTTTGAAAATCCGCCGTGCTGCGCCAATCGGGTTGCGCAATAATGCCGACGCGAAAGCCATGCGCCTCCAGTAAACGCCCAATTAACGCCATGCCAAAGCTGGGATGATCGACGTAAGCATCGCCGGTGACGATGATGATGTCGCAAACGTCCCAGCCCAGCGCGTCCATTTCCGCCGCAGACATGGGCAGCACGGGCGCAGTGCCAAAGCGTTTTGCCCAATAGGGGCGGTCACTAAAAAGGTTGGGAGCGGTGTGCATAATGGGAGACTTCTTGTTGGACAGCTATAGATGTTCAGATCATTCAATGCCTGAAGCAAGCCTGACAGGTCTTTGAGACCCGTCAGGTTTTTGGCAATTATTTATCTGAAGCAGTGTATGTGAGATGTGATCGCAGGTTTTCAGAAATTTTACACGTAAAATATGCGGGTGCAGACATAAGGCACTCAATTAATGAAGAAAAGAGTATTTTTTGCGTATTTCGCTGAATTTTTGCAAAATTAAGTGGAACATGGGGGTGTACGCCTTGCTATTTCGTTGATTAAAATAAAATTATTATTTTACAATAATTTAGTCTCATTGACAGAACTGCGGCAGAGACTTTAAGATGCTATTTTTAGGCTATTGATTAACTAACGTCAAACGAGGATTGAAACATGAAAAAACTATTCGCCATTGTGTTGTTGTCTGTGTGTACCAGCCCGGCGTGGGCAACTTGGCCGGCGGTCGGTTGGAAAATCTTTGAAGGTACGGCACTGAATATCGCGGGCAGTGCCGCTTATGATTGGCTGTCAGAAAACCTCACTGAAGCGAAATTGGCAGCTTTGCAAGTAGAAGTCAACACTATGCTGCAACAAGTGGATTCCTATGCGCAGGCAGTGACCAGCCCAGACGCGCCGCCAGAGGTGAAGCCGCAGCCGGATGAGTTGACGCGGGTCAAGGAAAGCTTGCAAGCCGCGCAGCGGTTATTAGCGGCACTGGACGGGCGCGTGACGGGTTTGGAGGCAAAAATCGCCTTGCTGGAAGGCGAAGTGTTAGCCATTCAAACCAACCAGCATGAATATCAAAAAACCACCGCAGGCGCGGAAAAAACCGCCTCTGCCAAGCCAGTGGATTTACAGCAAGCACAGGCATTGCAATTTGACGTAGCGTATTTTTATCGCACTGGCGGTCAGGGTGAGTTGAAACCGCTAGAAAACGGCGCGGTGTTGCAATCGGGCGATCATTACAAAATTGTCTTCACCCCGAAGCAAGATGCCTATGTGTATATTTATCAAACCGATGCGTCTGAGCAAGTGTGGCAGTTGTTCCCCATGCAAGAGATGAAGGGCGTGGTGGTGAATCATGTTAATCCGGTCAAAGCCGGGCAGACTTATACCTTGCCCGCGGAGAAAAAATCATTTTTCTTGGACACCCAAATTGGCGAAGAAGTCTTGTATTTTGTAGCCACTGCTCAGCCTGACGAGCAATTAGAAGCCGCGTATAAAGCCTTGCAAGAGCAGCGCAAACAGCCCGCAAGTCCGCAGTTGCAAGTCGTTTCTCGTGGTGTAGTGGGGCAGATTCGCAGTCGCGGACCGGGCGGCATCGCCAATGATCCGTCGGCGCAAGCCAAAGTGAAGGTAGAAACTGAAGACGGGCAAATTTTTGTGTTGAATCAGCAGCAGTTATTGGGTTTGTGCGGCAGCGAGCGCGGTTGTGTGAACGTGCTGCGGTTTGCGCATCGTTGAGGGGCATGGCTGGGAGAGCTAATCTCCTGATTAGCTCAAATGGCGTAGCCATTTCACGCCGCCTTCGGCGGCGGTGCTAAGTCTTACGATTAGGGGCTGTTTGCGCCGTATCCGCCAATGGGGGCTGTTTGCGCCGCATCCGCCAAT
>CAZOSP010000078.1:0-18449 GCA_964582525.1 uncultured Thiomargarita sp.
TTCCTCGCTTGCCTCTTGTTACTAATCCTTTGCTTTTTAACGCTTTATTTGTTGGGCTGTGACTGTGCTTGGACTGAGATTTTGACAGCATTTGCTTGCAGACGGCAAAATACCTTGGGTATGACCTGAAGTTATCCAATCTAAATCGCTAAAATGCTGGACGCTGTGGGATATGGCGAATAGTGCTGCTTTCATCCTTTTGGTTGATTGCTGTTGTGCGGCATAAGCAGATACAATTAGAAATCGTATAATTTTATACTCATACCCACCAGAAACTGCATTTTTTGCTTTATCAAGTTTGTTGTATAAGCTTGATTTTTAAGCTCTTAATCAGTATCCCGTAGAGCAGTTTCAGGCGGGCGCAGCATAATAAGCCAAGATCATTTTTTGGCACACTAAAAAACAAAATATTTGTGCATTTTTAGTATAAAAACCAAATATTTAATAAATTGAAAACGAAGAGATTATTAAAATAATGAACGGTCATTTTTGCTATCCACAAAAAAACACGCTACCAAGCCTTTTGCTGTTAGGTATCTGTTTTTTTACCGCGCCGGCTTGGGGGTTGGAAGAGGCGGATGAATATGCACTGAAAGCTGTATTTTTATTCAATTTGGCTAAGTTTATAGCATGGCCTGCGGCGGCATTTGCAGATGATACGAAGGCTCACAAACAAAAATTCCAGTTTTGTATTTTGGGTAAAACTAAATTCAATGGCGCAATGAAAATCACTATTGAAGCGGAAAAGGTGCGCTCGCGGGCGGTTGAGGTGAGGCATAATATCGCACTAGATGCTGAGAGTTATAGCTGTCAAATTGTTTTTATCAGCGAACTAGAGTCACCGCGTCTGCAAGAAATACTGAGTTTTTATCAGGGTCGTCCGATCTTGACTGTGAGCGATCTGGAAGGCTTTGCAAAGCATCAAGGAATGGTTGAATTTTATAAAGAAAACAATCGAATACGTTTGGCTATTAATGCCAGATCATTGCGTGAAGCCAATCTAAAAGCCAGCGCTAATTTGCTGCGTGTGGCAAAAATCCTTTCAGCCGAAGCCATAGAAGCCCCTTAAACGCCATGTCCGATTTATTGCAACTGCCGTCGTGCGGCTTATATGCCCTGACCGATGCGCAGCTAATTCCTGCAACTACCTTTATTGAAAGGGTTGAACTTGCCTTGCGAGGCGGGGTTAATGTTCTGCAATACCGCGACAAAAGTGCGGATGGTCAAAAACGCTTGCAGCAAGCACGCTCTCTAAAAGTGCTTTGCCAAACTTATGCCGTGCCTTTAATCATTAATGATGACGTGCAGTTGGCGCGACAGATACATGCCGATGGCGTGCATTTGGGTAAGGATGATGGACAACTAGCGGAGGCTCGTGCTGTTTTGGGAAAACAGGCTATTATCGGTGTTTCTTGTTATAACCAATTGACACGCGCTCAACAAGCGCAGGCACAGGGTGCGGATTATGTGGCATTTGGCAGTTTTTACCGGTCTAGCACTAAGCCGCAAGCACTAGCTGCCAGCATGGATTTATTAGTGCGCGCTAAAGACTGTATTCATGTGCCGATTGTCGCTATCGGTGGCATAGAAGTGCATAACGCGCCGTTTTTGTTGGATGCAGGAGCGGATTTTCTGGCGGTAGTGAGTGGTATTTTTGCGCAAACGAATGTACAAGCTGCTGCGGCAAGTTATCAAGCGTTGTTTAAGCGGAATTAAGCGATTTTTTGTCAACCGAAAAACCGGTGATTACAGTACCATTGTGCGTAAATAGGGATCGTCTTCTGCGGCATCCCACAGCCTGTTAAATAACTGCACGAGTTCACGAACCTTCTCAGGATCTTTGAAATTTGCGTGCAACTTAAAACTATCTTGATATTGCCGATGCAAAACGCCGACACCATCGACCAACAAAAAGCTCTGCGGCACAGTACGATGCAATTCCGCCGGACAACGCATGTGAATATAACTACTCATACGCCGCCCCAGTGCCAGCAAACGATGTCCGCGCTGCGCCACCTGCGCGGGCTGTTGAATTAAAAAGCGCACCTCTACATGATGCCGCCCTTGCAGAACAAAATCTTCTACAGCTTCCAAACAGTCCTCGTTATCATAAATGCCGGGTTCAAAATCATGGGTTAAAATAAGCACCTGTTGCTCACATTGGCTCAACAAGGCAGCCGCGACCGCTTGACTCTCGTCCGCGCCGTGACAGACTAACGCTTCATTTGTTTCACCTAATCGATAATTATCAAGGTTTTCCATCTATGGATGCACTCTTAAATTTCATTAATCAGCCCGCTGTGCCTTGGATAATTGCCATCATTATCATTGGCTTGGCAGTTGTTCTGTGGTTTAGTTTTGCACTCGCGCTAACGCGCATCAGGCAGCAACTTAAAAATATACAAGGTCTCTTTAACGGACACGATCCCAGTAGTTTTGCACAACACTATGCCGAGATTGATACGCAATTACAAAAACAGCCCTTGATCGCCCAGCAATGGCAGGCTTTTCGACAAAGTTTATTACCCGCACGTCAAGCCGATACGCCGATTTATTACACCCAAGCCCCGCACAGCTATTTTAATATTTCAACACTGATCGAATCACGTATCAACCTACGTCTTTATCAAGCCGTCCCCAATATTCTGGTGGGTATTGGTATTTGGTTTACATTCATAGGCTTAGTTGCCGCGCTCTGGTTTGCCAGTGAAGGCGTGTCTGCCAACGACATCAACCAAGCCCAGCAATCTTTACGCGATCTGCTTCATGCAGCGACTTTCAAATTCGTTACCTCAATTGCTGGCTTGCTTGCCTCTATTTTGTTTTCTTGGGCAGAAAAATCCAGTTTGCATCGTCTCAGCCAGCAACTTGAACTCTTAAATCAACATATTAGCCACTGTATGTTGCTGCGCACAGCGGCACAATTACAAGCTTTGCAATTCCAAGAAACGCAAAAGCAGACTCAACAACTCAAGCAATTGCAGCAACATTTAGGGCAACATCTCGGCGCAAACATAGGCGTACATTTGCAACAGGCGGTACAGCCATTGGCGCAGGCGATTGATGGTTTGGGCGAAAAAATTAGCACGCTCAATCAAGACGCACTGAGCGAATTGCTGGAACGCTTTAGTCGGCAAGTGCAAGGCGCAGCCGGCAGCGAACTCAAACAACTGGCGGACACTTTACAACATCTGGTTTTTTCACTTAACGAATTTAAGCAGGGCTTTGAACAAATGGGCGCAGGCGTGGGTACGGAAATGCAGAACGCAGCAACCACGTTAAATTCTGTACAAGGCAATTTCGCGCAACTGGGCGATGACGTGCTGCAACGACTTGCCCAAACCAGTGAAAACCTACATCGTACCTCGCAAAATCTGCATGCCGCAGGCGCGCCGTTGGTAGAAACTGCGAACCGCTTTCAAGTCAGTCTGGAGCAGTTGCACAATCTCATGCAGACGCTCCAAGGTGCGGGGCAAATACTCATTGATAATCAACAAGAAGCGGCACAAAATCTGCGTCATACCGAACAACAAGTACAGCAAGTGTGGAGCAATTATCAACAACGCTTTGAGCATGTAGATAATGATCTTGGGCAGGTATTCAAAGCCCTGTCTCAAGGTTTAGATCAATATCGTCAACAAGTTGAGCAATTCACCAGTCGCCTAGATGATAGCCTCAACCAATCGGTCAAAGCCTTGAACGGCGTCATTGGCGAACTGGTCGAAGCTCTGGAAGAAATACAACATCAATCCCGTAAAAAACCTTCGCAAGGACCTTCATAATGCCTACCTATTCTATGCTTTTTATATTATTATTCAGCACGTTATGGCTAACCGGCTGCGGTCCTTCTTACCGCACCTACACCTTTTACGAACCTCCCGCCCATGAACAAGGCAAAAACTGCGCTTTTGGCTGCGAACAAACGCGCAACACCTGCAATTGGGAGTGCAAGGAAGAGTACGATGCCTGTCACCGCGAAGCCCAATTGCAAGGCAAAATTGATTATCTCGAAGCCAAAGAAGATTGGCTGGAGCAACGTATGCGATGTGAGCGTACGCTCAAAGCCCAAGTCAAAGGCGACAGTGTTTGCACTGAGCGCGAACCGAGCAAAAGCGATTTTATTAAAACCCATCACTGCCGCCGTGATTGCGGTTGCGAAGACACTTTTGAGCGTTGCTTCCAACTCTGCGGCGGACAAATTCGCCATGAACGCCGTTGCGTGAGCGGTTGCGAACAATAAAAAAAGCCCTGCCAGTAAAACTGACAGGGCTTTTTTTTAAGCCGTAAGGCGCGGCATTAAATGCCTACCTTTGCCTTAATAGCATCCACAACCGCATCGCTAGACGTTGCAGTGACATTCAACAACAAACCTTCTTTGTCATAAAAACCCACCAAGGGTGCCGTTTTTTCATTATACACATCCAAACGGTTAGAAATGGCTTCTTCGGTTTCGTCGTCGCGCTGCACTACCTTGCCGCCGCATTTATCGCACACGCCTTCTACTTGAGTCGGCATACTTTTCACATTATAAATCGCCCCGCAATCAACACAGGTACGGCGCGTGGTTAAGCGGTCTAAAATCACTTCACGCGGCACATCCAGATTAACTGCTGCGTCTAATTTTTCGCCCATGTTTTGCAGCATAACTTTGAGTGCTTCGGCTTGCGGAATGGTACGTGGAAAACCATCTAACAAGTAACCGTTTTTACAGTCATCTTGTTGCAAACGTTCTTCCATGATACCCATAATTAAATCGTCAGGCACTAAATCACCCGCTTTCATAAAGGCTTCGGCTTTTTTACCCAATTCCGTGCCTTCTTTTACCGCGCCACGCAAAATGTCGCCGGTAGAAATTTGCACAGAACCATCAAGCTCAGTCAAGCGTTTAGCGACCGTACCTTTACCCGCACCTGGTGCGCCTAACAAAATCAATTTCATTGTGTATTCTCCTAATGAGTGTTCATAAAATCCAACCAGCCGAGCATTATACCCATACCCGCGAAAAACTGCATTTTTTATTATTTAAGCGATTGTTTTATAAGCGGTTAGTCCGATTCATTAAAGCCCCGATCTGATCGCTAAGTTGGCAGTAGCGTTCCCAGTGTGCTTATTCATCTGCTTCTAGCAAGCCCGCCTGCCGATAATAACGCTCGGCGGCGGGATGCAGCGGCACGGTTAAATCTTGCACTAAATCCGATTTTTGCAGGCTTTTGTGATTAGGATAGTATTCTTTGAATTTATCAAAGTTGTCTAGCACGGCTTTAAGCAAAATACTGACGCTTTCATCACTGGTTTTTTCATCCGTGACTAACAGCGCACGCACGCCGATGCTGGAAATGCTTTCGTCAATCTTGTGGTATAAATTCGCGGAAATTTCTGAAATCGTGTAATAAGGATATTTTTCAATCAGATTATACAACGGCTTGCCGTCTAACAAGATTAAGCTGGAATCCACACTCAAAGCGGCTTCTTTCAAGTTTTCATTAGGATGCCCGACCATGTAAAAATAGCCGTCAATTTTGTCTTCGCGCAATGCGCTGGGGCTGTCTTGCGCTTTCAGATAAGAAACTTCGCTGAAGTCGCTGGGATGAATGCCCGCTTCTTCAAGTAATAATTTAACCGTAGTTGAAGTGCCGCTATCAACACTGCCTAAACTAATGCGTTTATTTTTGATGTCTTGCAACACCTGAATGTCAGATTTTTGCGTGACAATGAGGGTCAATAATTCCGGATATAGGGACATCACTGAGCGTAAATGTGGATAAGGGTTATCCTCATAACGTCCTGTACCGGTGTAAATTTGGTAAACAATATCGCTTTGCGCAATGGCAAAATGCAATTCGCCGCTGCGCAACTGGTGCAAGTTATACACTGAGCCATCGGTCGATTCTGCACTACAATAAAGCTGCGTCTCTTGTTTGTACTGATTGACTAAACGGCAAATCGCGCCGACGCTAGGATAATAAGAGCCAGTAACACCGCCGGTGCCGATGGTAAAAAAATCGATGGCAAAGCTTGTTGTGTTGACAGATAAAGCTAAAAATCCCCCGATAATTGCCGCATTGCTCAATGAGCGCATACTTATATCTCCGTTGTTGTTGTGTCAGACTGTGTAGGCACGCGCAGCTATTTTGCGAATAAAATGATGCAGTTCGTACCTCACCGCATCCTACCTTTGCTTATCAGCGTTGAGGATATATTTTTGCGCGTCACCGTTAAGAGGCTACCCTTGACCGCCAGAAATGTCGGTTTTTATTGTTTAATCCGCTGTTTTATCAGCAGTTATTAATCTTTAACAGCGATTTCAAACGGTCGCAGTATAAAACACTTTCTTATAACACACCGCTTCACAGCAAGAAAAGTATGACTACCGATTATTCTCATCAGCCAGTGCTGCTAGACGAATGCCTGCACGCCCTCAATCTCAAGCCCGAAGGTTTATACATTGACGCGACTTTTGGGCGCGGCGGACATAGCCGCGCCATTTTGCAACAACTAGCTCCAGCCGGGCGTTTAATCGGCGTTGATCAAGACCCGCAAGCCATTCTCGCGGCGCAAGCATTAGCCGCAGAAGATGCGCGCCTGAGCGTTTTGCATCAGCGTTTTGACCATTTGCCGACGCATTTGCACGAACTCGGTTGGTTTGGCAAAGTTGATGGCTTGTTAATGGATTTGGGCGTATCTTCGCCGCAGCTTGACGACGCAGCGCGGGGTTTCAGCTTTTTGCGCGATGGGCTGCTGGACATGCGCATGAACCCGCAGCACGGGCAATCAGCCGCGCAATGGCTACAACACGCCAAGCAACAAGAGATTGCCGATGTGCTGCATGAATATGGCGAAGAACGCTTTGCGCGGCGGCTGGCAAAAGCCATTGTGCAGGCGCGTGGCGAGCAACCGCTGACGCACACTGTGCAACTGGCAAATATCATTGCTGCGGCGCATCCCGCTTGGGAAAAGCACAAGCATCCGGCCACCCGTAGCTTTCAAGCCATACGCATTTATCTCAATCGAGAACTGGAAGCTTTACACAATCTATTGACCCAAGTGCCAGACATGTTAAGCAGCGGCGGACGGCTGCTGGTGATCAGCTTTCACTCGCTGGAAGATCGATTGGTTAAACGCTTTATCCGCGAGCAAGCGCGCGGTGTCGATTTGCCGCCCGATTTGCCGGTGCAAGATGCGCAATTACAGCGCACATTGCGCCCCATCGGTAAAGCCATTCATGCCCGCGAGGCAGAAATTCGCGCCAATCCCCGCGCTCGTAGTGCAGTGTTGCGGGTGGCAGAACGTCGGGCGGAAAACCTGTGAGGTTTGAGTTCCAAAGGCAGCGATCAGAGGACAGTGGTCAGCAAAAAACTCACCACTCACCACTCACCACTAAATAACTGAAAACTCTTCAAGAGTCTGTAAGTCATTGATTTTAGGTAGAGCGTATTTGCAATTGAGCCATTAAGAATGTTTTACAGACAACCTATTGAATTTACAAGTAAATAAAAATATTCTATGCACCGCAAATATTACGGCAGAGGATGTAAAGAATGGATGCGGTAGATTTAGATGTTACCCTAAAGCGAGTGGATGCCTTGCCTTTAGTCAAGTACTACATAGAGGAACTCGGTCTCCCGGCATTATTTGACAAATATGTGCCGAATACGCGCGGATTTGAAATCCCGCCGTCCCAAGTGCTGTGTCTGTTGGTGGCAAACATTACCATGAGTGCCAAGCCACTGTATCAGGTCGAAGACTGGTTAGCCGGGTACATGGACGGTGAAGCGGAAGTCCCGTTTGCAGCGTCAAAATACAAGGATGAATGCTGGCAATTTGCCGTTCCGTGAAATCTGCCCCCACAAAAATGAGGCGGCGGTTTAATTTTGGAATTGGCTTGGATGTGGCGAGAAATGCAAGTCATAAGAGGTTTCCTAATAGTCTAAAAAAATTGAAATTTCTTTTAAGACAACGTGTTTGACCTGTTCAATCGGTTGACCGGCATCAATGATCCGATAGCGTTCTGGTGCGGCTTTGGCACGGTCTAAATAAGTCTGCCGCACCCGCTCAAAAAAAGCCTGCTGTTGTTGCTCAAAGCGATCTAAATCAGCCCGCTCTCTCGCCCGCTGTAAGCCTATTTCCACCGGCAAATCAAACACAAAGCACAGATCGGGACGCACTTCGCCTTGCACCCAATTCTCTAGTGCTGCGATGCGTTCTAGGGACATGCCGCGCCCGCCACCTTGATAGGCATAGCTGGCATCAGTGAAGCGGTCGCACAATACCCATAAGCCTTTTTGCAAAGCGGGAAGGATGACGGTTTGCAAATGTTCAGCGCGGGCGGCAAACATGAGCAATAATTCGCTGTCGCACTGCATGTCGTGCTTGAGCAACAGAGCGCGCAGATGTTCGCCGATAGCTGTGCCGCCTGGCTCGCGGGTTTGCAGGTGCGCAACGCCCTGTTGCTGTAGATAGGCGGAAATGGCTTGAAGTTGCGTAGTTTTACCCGCGCCTTCTGAGCCTTCTAAAGTAATAAACATAATGCGTAGAAAGAGCGGCAGTTGTTTAAGGACTGACCACAGCCTTCTAGGTTTTGCAAGCCTAGAGGGTTTGAGTTTTGGGTGTTATTGAATGCCTATTTCTAAGGACTGCCATTCATCAATTTAGGCTTTGAGGTCTTCAAAAAATTGTTTAACGCTTTCAAACCATGATTTTGATTTGGGATTGTGTGGCGAGTTGCTGCCTTTCATGCTTTCTTCAAATTCGCGCAGCAAATCTTTTTGATGGGAAGTCAAGTTGACCGGCGTTTCTACCACGACACGGCAATGTAAATCGCCCACCGCACCGCCGCGCACGGGTTTGACCCCCTTGCTGGATAAACGGAATTGTTTGCCTGATTGGGTTTCGGGTGGAATTTTTAACATTACCCGCCCGCTCAGTGTCGGCACTTCTAACTCGCCGCCCAGTGCCGCAGCCGTGATGCTGATCGGCACTTCACAGAATAAGTGATTGTCTTCACGAGTAAATATGGGATGTGGCTTGACTTGAATTTGGACATACAAATCGCCCGGTGGCCCGCCGTTTTGTCCGGCTTCACCTTCACCGGATAAACGAATACGGTCGCCGTTATCAACCCCTGCTGGAATTTTCACCGAAAGGGTTTTGTGTTCTTGGATGCGCCCTTCGCCATGACACGCATTGCAGGGGTCTTTGATCATTTGTCCCGTGCCGTGACAATTAGGGCAGGTTTGTTGAATGGAGAAAAAGCCTTGCTGCATCCGCACCTGTCCCATGCCGCCGCAGGTTGAGCAAGTGGTCGGGCTAGTGCCTTTTTTCGCCCCCGTGCCGCCGCACACATTACATTTGACGTGAGTGGGAATGCGCAGTTTTTCTTCTGTGCCAGCCACGGCATCTTCAAGGCTGAGGCTTAAGTCATAGCGTAAATCTGCCCCGCGATAGACGCGAGAACGTCCGCTGCGTGCGCCTGCGGCACCGCCGAACATATCACCAAACACGCTTTCAAAAATGTCGCCAAAGCCACCAAAGCCTTCCGCGCCGCCACCCATACCCGCTGCGCCTTCTACGCCCGCATGACCAAACTGATCGTAAGCAGCGCGTTTTTGATCATCGCTTAAAATTTCATAGGCTTCTTTGGCTTCTTTGAATTTGTGTTCGGTTTCTTTATCGTCGGGATTACGGTCGGGATGATATTTCATTGCCAGCCGTCGATAGGCTTTTTTCAATTCGGCTGCTGAAGCGTTTTTAGTAACGCCAAGCACTTCATAATAATCGCGTTTGGACATGGTTATTCGTGTCTTTGGTTTGTGCGTTTGATACTGGAAAAATGATACCCGCAGCCGCGGGAAACTGCTTTTTATTGAACCCGCTGTATGATAAGCCGTTAAAATATCCCTGAGAGCAGTTTCTAGGAGGCTAGGGCAACTCTGATGTTGCGCAAGGGGCATTAACCGGATGATTAAAGATAAGCTTTGCGTAACAATAAAAATTAAGCAGGGCATTTTAGCAGTTTTTCAGCATTCAGACCTTGCCCTTATACTCATACCCGCCAGAAACTGCATTTTTTGCTTTATTAAGTTTTATCTAAATTTTTTAGATTTTAAGCACTTAAAAATATCCCTAAGCGCAGGTTTCTGTGAACGGGTCGAATTTTTGTGAGGGCATGGCTAGGCTTTCCTTGCTGCCCAAATATATAAACAAAATCTGAGTATTCAATAGGCTAAACAGGTGTCAACGCAAGTGGGTGAGGATACCTAATACGCCATGCTATCGCCCGCTCTGTGCGAGGGCTGCGTCAATCGATTTTAACGCACCCGAGCTGCTCGGAAAGAATATTGGCTGTTAAATCTGGCAGATTGGATGCTTGCGTGATAGATTTTATACTCGTACCTGCCAGAAACTGCATTTTTTGCTTTCTCAAGTTTGCTGCAAATACTTGGGTGTTAAGCACTTAATCAAAATCCCTGAGTGCAGGTTTCGGGCGGCAGTACACGCTTCTGAGGTTAAAATTTTTGGTTTTTAAGGGTTGAGTTTTAACGGTTTTTTTCAAGCTCACTGCGCCTACTAAGCTGCCAAGCTACGGACTCGGCACTCCAAAATCGGAAAATCGTAAAAGCTGAGACTGCTTGAATTTTTATCTCCTTAAAGAATAACACGAGGTTGGAATTATGTTACCTAAAGGTTGGCTTGTTTTATGTTTGTGGCTTTCGCTCATGGCTTATGGCGTTGTTTCTTTGGCTGCGCCGCCCCCGTCTTTTATGTCTAGCCGTTATCCGATTACGCTGGTCACGGGTAATTATTACGAACCCTTCGCGCATCACAGCTTGCCGCAGGGCGGCATGACCGTCGAAATTGTACGCGAGGCTTTTTTGGCGGCGGGCTACGAGGCGCGTATTGTGTTTATGCCTTGGAAACGCGGCTTCATAGGGATGCAGCGACACATTTATGAAGGCACTTTCCCGCATTTTTTTAACGAGGAATGGGCGCAAGAGTATTTGTATTCAGAGCCTATTTATCCGGGGCACCAGCGCATTTATGTCAGTGCGAATAGTTCAGTAAAATTTAATCGCATCCAAGACTTGGTAGGCTTGCGTTTGTGTTCTCCTATGGGTCATGCGATTGATAGTCACTTAAAAAAGCTCATGTACACGGCAGCTATTTCTGTCATTTCGCCTAGCTCGGCGGAGCTTTGTGCAAAAATGTTGGAGCGCAATCGAGTCGATTTTATGGCACTGGATGAAACCGTTTATAATTACATGTTTAGTGGGTTAAACTTGAAAGCTGTTGGCGAGCCTTTGGCAAAATCCGATCTTTACTTGTTGCTGCCTCGCCATGAGCCTAACAGCGAAATATTGATGGAGGCTTTTAATCGTGGCTTGCGTTGTGTGAAAGCCAGCGGTTTATTTGACAACATCGTACAACGTCATCTTCATCACTGAGGTTAGGTGGTGAGTGGTGAGTGGTCAGCAAAAAAACTAAACATAAACACTAACCACTAACCACTGCATTCGCGTTCAGAACAATAGATAGACCGCACATTGAGATAAAGAATGGATGAATCCGCACTGATAGCATCGAATCATACTTGCCAGATCGACAAACTCTCTACAGTTTGGCATTCTTTGTCTGCTGTTTTTAGCCTAGAACAACGCATTGATCTTGTGTTTCCGCTGTTATTTTTACGCCTAGCAAGTATTCATGCCGACGAGGAACTGGCTGAAACGGCTGATATTTGTTGGACTGAACTGAGTGAAAGCGAAACGCCCGTGGCAACTTATGAAAGTCTGCGTTCGCAGCTTGCTCATCCTCATACTTGGGCTGAAGCTGATATTTTTGTTGCCCTACCCGCGCTTACAGCGCAACATGAAGCCAGTTTGCAAAAGCTCCTGAACGCCTTGCAAGAGCTTGATATGTATGCTTTACAGTATCGTGATATTGGCGAATTTTGGGAAAGTTGTTTACAGCAATGTGTCGCGCCCGATACCGCCTATGCCCGTCTTTGTCCGCCCGCCGCTTTAATCAATACCCTAGTAGCCTTGCTGCAACCACAACCGGAACAACATTTTTACGCGCCAGTCGCCGGCAGTGGTAGCTTTTTAGTTGCCGCACTGGATTATGTGCAGATGTTGTTAGAGGAACGCGATAGCCTGCCGCCTGAACATACCTGCCGGGTGTCAGCACAAGTGCATTCTGCTTTAGAGCAACGCTTATGTTTGGCAAATTTACGTTTACACGATATGCCCATGAGCGATTTATACCTTAGGCGTGCAGGATCGGCAACAATACCGCAAGCCGTTGATGTTGTTTTTGCAAACTTCTGTGGGCTAGAAAAAAATGTCGATATAACCGATTTGTTGCGCAGCAGCCTAGCTTGCTTAACAGCCCATGGACATGCCTTATTGCTGTTACCCGACGATTATTTACGCGCCGCAGAATGGGCGGATTGGCGGCGCGAATGCTTACAACATTATCAACTGCATACCTTGCTGCGTTTACCCAAAGGCTTATTGAGCAGCGACAGTAGCGCGCTGTTTATCAGTCACACAGGCGCAACAGAAAGCCTGTGGGTGTACGACTTGCGCACCCAGATAGGTGAATTATCCATGCAGAATGAACAACTTGCCAATATTTTAGGGCATTTTACCCTAGCCTATGGCGAAGACCCCTTAGCCAATACGCAAAAACGCCAAGCGCGTGCCGCCAAAGATGCGCGGCTGCGTTTATGGCATCTCAACGAACTCAATGAAGACATGGATTTAACCCCAGATTGGCTGAGTCACAGCAGCACCGACCTGCCGCCCCTCTCCACGCCACCCAAAACCGCCACAAAAGCCTGGCGCGGACTGCTCAACGAAACCCTGCAAGACCTGCATCAACTCGGCACGCTATTACACCATGACGATAAAATTTGACACTTTACAAGAAATTTTGCAAACAGCGGCAGCGCAAGAACTGTTGCCGCGCTTTCAGCACATTCAGCAAATAGCCGTAGAAGAAAAAAGCGATGGCAGTTTAGTCACAGCAGCCGATCTGCTCATGCAGCAACGGCTGGAAAGCCGCTTGCGACAACACTGGCCAGACATTCCACTGCTAGGCGAAGAAGCCTCCGCAGAACAACAGCAAGCCTTACTCGACAGCGCACAACGTCTGTGGATTCTCGATCCGCTAGACGGCACAAGCAATTTCGCCGCGGGCCTGCCGTTTTTTGCCGTCTCCCTCGCCCTGCTTGAAGCCGGCGAAATACGCTTAGGCATTATTTATGACCCGCTACGAAAAGAATGTTTTTACGCTGAAAAGCAGCGCGGAGCTTGGCTTAATGGGCAACGTCTCAGCGCGCAAGCCCCGCGCACCACACTTCAACAAGGCATTGGCTTAATTGATTTCAAGCGTCTGCCGACTGCGTTAGCCGCTCAACTCGCCACCCAGCCACCCTACGCATCACAACGCAGTTTCGGTTCAGTCGTATTGGATTGGTGTTGGCTGGCAACCGGGCGTGTTCATGTGTATGTGCACGGCAAACAAAAACTGTGGGATTTCGCGGCTGCCAGTCTGATTCTCAGCGAGGCGGGCGGTCACGCAGTGAGCTTAGAGGGGGAAGCGGTGTTTCAGGCGACACTGGCACCCCGCTCTGTCGCAGCCGCCTTAGATGCCACTATTTTTCAGCAATGGTGCGAATATTTGGGTATCCGCTTCAGCTAAGGCACGAAAAATACAGGCTCAAATAGACTCTTCCCGCCCGCCGTTAAACCGAATTTTTGCGCTCTAAACGCCGATAACTGATGGCTTCGCTCAGGTGTGCGGTTTGAATCTGCGCACTGCCGCTTAAATCGGCAATGGTGCGGGCGACTTTCAAAATCCGATGCCAAGCACGAGCAGATAAACCCAGCTGTTCTATGGCTTGATCCAAGAGTTGCTCATCTGCTTTGGAAAGCGGGCAAAAATGTTCGATTTCCTGATGACTTAAGGCGCGATTGGGCTTGTCGCAGCGGTGAATTTGTAGAGTGCGCGCTTGCGCAACCCGCGCCCGCACCAGCGCGCTGCTTTCGCGTTGTTCATTGGCTTGCCGTTGAGCGCGAGGCAAATTGGGAACTTCGACATGCAAATCAATACGATCTAATAGAGGTCCTGAGACTCTAGCACGGTAACGCTGCACTTGTTCCGCGCTGCAATGACAACGCCCGCTGGCATCGCCTAAATACCCGCAAGGACAGGGATTCATCGCAGCAACTAATTGAAAATCGGCGGGAAACAAGGCTTGCTGGGCGGCGCGAGAAATGGTGATATGTCCGGATTCGAGCGGTTCGCGCAATACTTCTAGCACCTGCCGACTGTATTCGGGGAGTTCATCTAAAAACAGTACGCCATGATGCGCTAGGGAAATTTCGCCAGGGCGTGGTTGATTGCCGCCGCCGACCAATGCAACACCGGAAGCTGTGTGATGCGGCGCACGAAATGGGCGCACGCCCCAGGTGGCGGGATCAAAGCCGTTATGCGCAATCGAAGCCAGTGCCGCGGTTTGCAGGCTTTCGCGCTCGGTCATCGGCGGTAAGATGCTGGGCAGGCGACTGGCAAGCATGGTTTTGCCCGTGCCGGGCGGTCCGACAAACAGCAGATTATGTCCGCCGGCGGCGGCGACTTCTAAGGCACGTTTAGCCTGATGCTGCCCGCGCACGTCTAATAAATCGGGATAATCGGGCGTGTTGTTTTGTGCAACTTGGGAACGATAGGGGGTTAAGTTGTTTTGTCCTTGCAAATGCGCACAGACATCTAACAAATGCCGCGCTGCAAACACTTGCGCATCTTTGACCATCGCGCCTTCTGCGGCGTTATCCATGGGAACAATTAAGCTGCGTCCGGCATCTCGTGCGGCTAAAGCGACCGGCAACACACCGCGCACTGGACGCAATTCGCCGCTGAGAGCGAGTTCGCCGACAAATTCGTAGTGTGGCAGTGCTTCGCTGGGAATTTGCCCGGAGGCGGCGAGAATGCCCAGTGCGATGGCTAAATCAAAACGCCCGCCTTCTTTGGGTAAGTCTGCTGGCGCGAGATTAATGGTGAAGCGTTTAACCGGAAATTCAAACTGCGCCATTAACAACGCGCTGCGCACCCGATCCTTGCTTTCTTTGACCGCCGTTTCTGGCAAACCGACGATGGATAGGTTCAAAGAACCATTGGTGATATGCACTTCTATCGTCACGGGTACGGCTTGAATGCCAAGCTGTGCGCGACTATGAACAATGGCGAGGGACATGTGGATACTTGCTGTTTCAATCTGCGAATGGGTGGAAATCTTTGCTTATTCACGGCAGTCTGCGGCTTGCAGTGCTTCACGCAAGCCGGAACTGCGCGCAGCGCGGCGTTGGATGCAGTCGTTTAATATGTCCGCCGAGCCTAGCACGGCGACGCTTTGTTTGGCGCGGGTGACGCCCGTGTAAAGCAATTCGCGGCTGAGTACCGGCGAGCTGTTGTTAGGCAAGACTAGCAGCACCTGATCAAATTCTGAACCTTGACTTTTATGGATGGTCATGGCGTAAGCCGTTTGGTGCTGCGGTAAGCGCACTGGCAATAAGGCGCGGATTTGTTGTTCAGCGGTGCGGAAATAGACTAATAAGCGTTGCGGTTGTTGTGGGTCTGGCATGACTATGCCGATGTCACCGTTGAATAGACGCAGGTTATAGTCGTTTTGTGTGATCATGAGCGGTTGTCCGACATACCAGCGTCCATGAATACGCAATAAATTTTCTCGAATCAGATATTTTTCAATCAGTTGATTGACTTTGCTGACACCATCATCGCCTTGTCGATGGGCGCATAATACACGAAATTGCTCAAAGGCTTGCAGCGCAGCTTGCGCTTCGCGCTGCTGTAAATAGGGGCGAAAGCCTTGCACAATCAAATCAGCCACCGCTTTATCAAACACGTCGGCATGATCAAACCAGCGGAGTTGTTGCTTGTTTGCCTGCTGTAAGCATTGGACAGCTTGCGGCGTATTGCCACTATTGATGGCGTGCGCGAACTGCCCGATGGCACTATGGCTGCCGAAACGGTAGCTGTGTTGCAGTACAACCACAGCCTGAGCAGCGACCTGCGTGGGCTGGGGGTGTGACACGCCGGCGCACAAATCCCCTAACACCGCGCCCGCTTCCACCGAAGCCAGTTGATCCTTGTCGCCCAATAAAATCAGCCGTGCGTGTTTAGGAATCGCCTCTAGCAGTTTGCTCATCAGGGCTAAATCCACCATAGACGCTTCGTCGATCACCACCACATCAACGGCGGCTTGGTTGTGTTGGTTAAAGCGAAAATACGGGGAATCGGGGCGATAGCCTAGAAAACGGTGAATGGTGGCAGTTTCTTCCGGAATCTGTTGCAAAATAGCCGCTTCGCAAGGCAATGTTTGCTTGTGCTGACTGATGGCTTGTTGCAATCGCATGGCAGCTTTGCCGGTCGGCGCGAGCAGGGCAATGCGCAGAGGTTTAGCGGTTTGCTCCAACAATAACGCCAGCAGTTTGACAACAGTGGTGGTTTTGCCAGTGCCGGGACCGCCGGAAATCACGCAAAAACGCTGCCTGACAGCAGTTAAAGCAGCCATTTTTTGTCCATCGGGATCGCCTTGGCGGGTGGGAAACAGACGTTGCAGGTTTTCAGCTAAAGCAGGTTCATCAAAAGTATCCGGAACAGCCCGTAAACGGGCTAAAATTTGTTCGCTTAAGTGATGTTCGTAAGTCCAATAACGGTGCAAATAAAGACGCTTTTGCGCACTCAAAATCAGCGGCGCGTAGTGACCCGCAGGCTGAATCACCGAGATATTATCCAAAGCCGCCAGCCATTCCTCCAAGTCCGGGCAACAGCCCTCAAGACGGCTATTTTCCAGCGGCAGCGGCTGCCCTGCCAGAGACGGCAAATCCAGACAAATGTTGCCTTGACGTGTCCAGAAGCTGATTAAGGCAGCAGTGAACAGAAAAATCTCCGAAGAATGCGCCACGAAACGCGCTAGAAATTCTGCAAAGCGCGTATCGAGACGGGAAAAAATCTCCGCTTCGTATAACGATTTAAGGCAATAAGGCTTCAAGAGTTTTCCTGAAAATAACTGTATAAATTCATCACTTTAACCACATATTGCTGGGTTTCTTGATAAGGCGGAATTTGGTTACCGTATTTTTTCACCGCATTTTCCCCCGCATTATACGCCGCCAGAGCCAGTTCCAAGTTATTAAATTGCTGAATTAAATCACGCAAATAACGCGCACCGCCGGCAACATTAAGATCGGGATCATAGCGATCCGTGACACCGTAACGCTTAGCGGTAGCAGGCATAAGCTGCATCAAACCCGCCGCACCTTTAGGCGAAGTGGCGTTAGGATTGTAAGCCGATTCAACGCGAATCACCGCATGTAGCAAAGCGGCTTTTAAGCCATAACGGGCGGCGACCTGTTTAATAAGGGGCGCGTAGTGAAGCGATAAATTGTCTAATGGCAGCGGTGGTTGTTGCCGCGCAGAGTCTGGAAACAAGGAAGGCGTTTGCGAATAAATCAGGCGAAAGCGATCATCCTGTGGTTTATCAGTAAGATGAATAACTCCATTGGGGTCAACATATTTGTAAATATTGACATTGGAGCGAAAGCCAGAATCATCCAACGCTTGTGGCGAAACGCGATAGGCATTACTGAGCAAAGCCTTGCCGCGTAGCGGAGCATTGCTCAGGTGGATGTTGCCTTGTTTGTCTTGGTAAGAATAAATGTTATCGGCGAGGGCTTGCGTTCCCACGCCGAGCGCGGGAACGAGGCAAAGACATAACAATGTCATCAGGTTCGCCAGTTTGAACTGCCACTGCATAGAAAACTCCTTGGTGATACTGCTCGCGGTCAACTTTTTGCCTGCTTGTCGGGCGGGCGCGGCTGGGCGTGCTAATCTCCCGATTAGCGCAGCGGCTGAAAGCCGCTTGTGCTGGTCGGGAGACCCGCACTCCCAGAGGCGTTTTGCCACTCACTTAATGGCAGTGACGCAGAGCGTGGGGACGAGGGAAACCTGCACCTGCACCCGCTACGCATACTGGTGCTTTATATACTATTTTTTCAGTTGTGTAGATACCTTTGGTGACAAACCTGCACCCGCTGCGGTCATAGACAAAACGGCGCAGAGTGCCTAAGCTGCATTCCTACCCAGCAAGGTAGGGTTTGCGCCAGGTCTTTTTGTGGCGCGAACGCGAATGCTTGGCAGCGTGCCATCATCCCGCGTGCTTCGACGAAAAGATGTCGCGCACCCTACCGGGCTCATTCATCTTTCCAGAAAAGGGAAGCGTCCCCTTTCAGAAAAAAGGGAAGCGTCCCCTTTTTTCCCTTTTTTCTTTTTTTTTTAGAAAAGGGAAGCGTCCCCTTTTTTTCCTTTTTTCCCTTTTTTTCCCTTTTTTTCCCTTTTTTTCCCTTTTTTTCCCTTTTTTTCCCTTTTTT
>CAZOSP010000079.1:0-18139 GCA_964582525.1 uncultured Thiomargarita sp.
GCCAACGGCGGCGCGAAACGGCTTACGCCGTTTGAGCTAATCTGGAGATTAGCTCTCCCACAAACCGGTCAGGTTTGCGGAAGGCAATTTAATTATCTGAAAATCTATAGCTCTCCGTGTCTCGACTAAACGGCTAAGCTACGACCACGCCCAATGCCGTAGTAAGTAAAGCCTAAATGCGCTAATAGGCTGGGGTCAAAAATATTGCGCCCATCAAAGATCACTGCTTGATTAAGGGTTTTTCGGATGAACTCGAAATCAGGACTCCAAAACACTTTCCATTCAGTTTGCACAATCAGCGCGTCGGCATTTTTTAGCGTCTCGTAAGTGCTGTCGCATAAACACAAATCCTCGCGCTCGCCGTAGATGCGCCGTGCTTCCTGCATGGCTTCGGGATCAAAGGCTTGCACTTTAGCACCCGCCGCCCATAGGGCTTCCATGAGGGTGCGGCTAGGGGCTTCGCGCATGTCGTCAGTTTTGGGTTTGAACGCCAGTCCCCACAAGGCAAAGGTTTTGCCTTGCAAATCGCCGTTGAAATGGGACTGGATTTTTTGGAACAAGACTTGTTTTTGGCTTTTGTTGACGGCTTCTACCGCTTGCAACAGTTGCGCTGTGTAGCCGTAATCTCGTGCGGTGCGTTCTAAAGCTTGCACATCTTTAGGGAAACAAGAACCGCCATAACCTGAGCCGGGGTAAATGAAGTGATAGCCAATGCGCGGATCGGAACCAATCCCTTTGCGCACGGCTTCAATGTCCGCGCCCATTTTTTCTGCTAAATTCGCCATTTCGTTCATAAAACTGATTTTGGTGGCTAACATGGCGTTGGCTGCGTATTTGGTAAACTCTGCCGAGCGAATATCCATGCCCATGACGCGGTCATGGTTGCGGTTAAAGGGCGCGTATAACACTTTGAGCAATTCCTGTGTGCGCGGATTGTCGGTGCCGATGACGATGCGATCCGGCTTCATAAAGTCATCAATCGCCGCGCCTTCTTTGAGGAACTCCGGATTGGACACTACGTCAAATTCATGCGTGGCATGTCGCGCTGCCAAAGCCGCTTGCACGGTTTGCCGCACTCTGTCTGCGGTGCCGACCGGTACAGTGGATTTATCCACAATGATTTTATAGCCTTCCATGTGTTCGCCAATACTGTTGGCAACGGCTAACACATATTGCAAATCCGCCGAACCGTCTTCATCGGGCGGCGTGCCGACGGCGATGAATTGGTACAAACCGTGTTCGACACCTTGCTTGACCTCCGTGGTGAAGGAAATTTGATTTTTTTTGGCATTCCGTTGCAGCATCGCTTCTAAGCCCGGCTCAAAAATCGGTACGCCGCCGTTTTTTAACAGCTCGATTTTGCGCTCGTCAATATCGACACACAGCACTTCGTTACCGACCTCCGCGAGACAAGCACCCGTCACCAGTCCCACGTAACCAGAACCAAAAATGGTAATTTTCATAGCGTTTTATGCCCTATATTCGCATTTTTTATTGGATTTTAACCACGTCGCTACCCGCATCATATTCCACTGCACCTTGTGCAACTAGGGATTCAACAGCGGCTTTTAAGGTGGCACTATCACCGAGTTTACCCCAAGGGCTGTCCGGGTTAGTGATTAAGAACATGGAAGATTCACCACCAAATTCTTTCAGAATATCTAAAACTTGTGTATCTATATCACTCATGGTTTTTACCTCATTGAAGGTTAGGGTTTAGAAGGCGTGCGCAATTAAGCGGTAATGACCGGTACAGTATGCTGTACATCGGCATTTTGTGCGCGATGACGCAGCACATGATCCATTAATACCAATGCCAGCATGGCTTCGGCAATCGGCACAGCGCGAATGCCGACACAAGGATCATGACGACCGGTGGTCATGACTTCTACCGGTTCACCTTGCGCGTTGATCGTGCGTCCGGCTAAACGAATGCTAGAAGTAGGTTTTAAGGCAATGTGCGCAATAATATCCTGCCCACTGGAAATCCCGCCTAAAATGCCGCCGGCGTGATTACTCAAAAAGCCATCGGGGGTGAGTTCATCTCGATGGTCTGTGCCTTGTTGCGTCACAGAGGCAAAACCATCGCCAATTTCTACCCCTTTGACCGCATTAATGCTCATCAAGGCGTGGGCAATGTCTGCGTCTAGGCGGTCAAAAATCGGTTCGCCGATGCCGGGGAACAGGCCGGTTGCCACCACTGTCACCTTAGCACCGACTGAATTGCCCGATTTACGCAAATTATCCATATAGCTTTCCAGTTCTGCGACTTTTTCCGCATTAGGAGAAAAAAACGCATTCTTTTCAACCTGCGCCCAAGCAAAATCTTGCGCATCTGTTTTGATACCACCCAGTTGCGCTAAATAAGCCCGAATTTCAATCCCATAACGCTGGCGTAAGTATTTCTTGGCAATCCCTGCAGCAGCAACGCGCATCGCTGTTTCTCGCGCTGAGGAACGCCCGCCACCCCGATAATCACGAATGCCGTATTTATGTTGATAGCTATAATCAGCATGACCGGGGCGAAAACAATCCATGATTTTGGAATAATCTTTGGAGCGTTGATCGGTATTTTCAATTAATAAGCCAATCGGTGTGCCAGTGGTTTTGCCCTCAAAGATGCCCGATAAGATTTTCACTTGATCGGCTTCGCGGCGTTGCGTGGTATGGCGCGATTGACCGGGCTTACGCCGATCCAAGTCGTGTTGCAAATCCGCTTCGCACAGCGTCATGCCCGGCGGACAACCATCAACAATACAACCTATCGCCGCACCGTGACTTTCACCAAAACCCGTTACGCTAAATAATTTACCAAAAGAATTGCCCGACATGGTTATCTTCTACCTTTATTCTTGGAAGATGTGAGTTAAATCAATGTTTAATTCAGGAAATAAGTGGGGTGTAATGATTTCATCATCAGCATACATGCCTAATAATTGATATTTTTGGCTTTTTTCATGCAGAACAAATTGATGTACTACTTGTGTGTATGGATAAACCAACCAATATTCTGTAACACCGCTTTTTTCATATAATTCATATTTTAAGCGCATGTCTTTTTTGGCATTACCTTTGGACAAGATTTCAATGATCCAATCAGGTGCGCCGTCGCAACCTTTTTCGGTCAATTTTTCGGGATTACAAATCACGCATAAATCAGGTTGTACAACAGTAAACACTTCTTTATCAGCTAATTGAGATTTTGTGCGGTTGTATAGTTTAACATCAAAGGGCGCAGTAAATAATTTGCAGTGTTTTTGACCGCGTAAAAATAATGTAATTTCACAAGACAAATCACGAGAAATACCCTGATGTTTAGTCGTAGGGGCGGGACACATTAACATGATTTTGCCCTTGATTAATTCAACGGTTTCATCAAATTGCCAGGTTAAATAATCGGCATAGCTGTAGATAGCATTTAAGTCTAATTGTGAAAGTTGGGTAATTTTCGGCATCATATTTTTCCATTATTAAGCGGGCAAAAAAGAATACATAATGTAGTCATGTTTCGTGTTTTTATGCTTATTAAGCAATAAAAATTTTAGCTAAATCAATGTTTAATTTGGGAAATAGGCTGGGTATGATGATTTCATCATCAGCATACATGCCTAATAATTGATATTTTTGGCTTTCTTTATGTAGCACAAATTGATGTACTACTTGTTCGTATGGATAAACCAACCAATATTCTGTAACACCGCTTTCTTCATACAATTCATATTTTAATTGCATCTCTTTTTTGGTATTACCTTTGGACAAGATTTCAATAATCCAATCAGGTGCGCCGTCGCAACCTTTTTCGGTCAATTTTTCGGGATTACAAATCACGCATAAATCAGGTTGTACAACAGTAAACACTTCTTTATCAGCTAGTTGAGATTTTGTGCGGTTGTACAGTTTAACATCAAAGGGGGCAGTAAATAATTGACAGTTTTTTTGCGTATGTAAAAAACCTGTCATATAAAAAGATAAATCACGAGAAATAGCTTGATGTTTGGTCGTAGGGGCGGGACACATTAACATGATTTTACCCTTGATTAATTCAACGGTTTCATCAAATTGCCAGGTTAAATAATCGGCATAAGAATAAACGCCATTTAAGTCAAGTTGTGATAATTCAGTGATTTTCTGCATGGTCGTTCTCCGATAGCTTGCTTGAGTTTAAGCGCGCCAATTCTTCTACATTAACAGCTTCTTTTTCATCGGCTAATAAATAAGCACGATAGCGTTCTCGAATTTTATGCACATACTGCACAGGTTCGCGTCCGCGCACATAACCATAACGGGCTTTAGCGGCATATTTCTCTTGTGATAACAACAATATAGCTTTCTCAACATGGTTAAACCAGCGATTAGCATTCCAGCCTTTTTGTTGGGCAAGGCGACGCGCATCCTGCACATGTCCCCAACCGGCATTATAGCCCGCCAGCGCGAACCATAGACGATCTTTGACCGGAATGCTATCTTCAAAGCGTTCTCTCACCCAGTTTAGGTATGCAATGCCGCCTTTGATGTTTTGTTCTGGGTCTTCAAGATTTTTAACCTTAAATTGTTTTGCCGTGCGAGGCATTAACTGCATTAAACCTTGCGCACCTGCCCATGATTTGGCTGTCGGATTAAACTGACTTTCTTGATACATTTGTGCGACAATCAAACGCCAATCAAATAAATACTGTTTTGCGTATTGTTTGACGAGTGCATCGTAAGGTGAGAAATTGCCATTAGTACCTTTGATGCGTTCTGCTTGATAAGATTGAATACGCCGCGGGTCCTTGAAATAGCGATTGTAAATGACATTGTACACCAATCCCCGGTATTCTTTTTTATGAAATTCATTCAAGGCTTTCAATAGCTGCGGTGCGTCTTTACGCACTGCCCAAGCTTGCGGCTGCGCTTCTTTCAGCGTAAAAGCGGCTTTGATGTCTTCACGCCATGCAAGTTCTATATTTAAGATGTGGCTATCGGCAATGGTTAAATCATAAACGCCTTCGGCAACGCGATTAATGATCTCTTCGGTTTCTATATCTTCAGCGGCGGCTTGTAAATTGACCATAATGCCGTCCTGTTTAAGTTCGATTTGCAAATGCTCTAAAGTTTTCCAATAAGCACTGCTAGGACGCGCTACTATTGTGCGTTGATGTAAATCGGCACGGCTTTCTATTGTGTCATTAGCTCGCATGAGCAGTTTTTCTTCGGCAAAATGATAAGGACGGGAAAACGCGAGACCTTGTTCACGGCGTTCTTCAGTAGGGCTTAAAAAAGCCGCCACTAAGTCGCCCTTGCCTTCTAACAATAATTGCGTAAGTTCTTCTTGTGTATGAGCAACAATGATTTCCAAATGTAAATCCTGTTGTTTAGCAAAATGATTAACGATTTCATATTCAAAACCCAATAATTGCCCACGTAGTAGGAAATAACATGCGGCATTATTGCGTGTTAATAAGCGCAAGGTTTTACGTTTTTTCAGCCCCGGCAAGTCATCAAAATAGACCGTATCTTGACGTTTTACTACCGCCTGCTCGGTCAAGAAACGGTTTAGGTGTTCCAATAGGCTTGAATTATTTTTGCGCACTGCCCAAGCTTGATAGCGTTCATCGCTGACCACTAAGGGCGCGTGAAAATCATTACGGTAAGTGCTAATGACATCTAACACATTGCTGTCGCCAATCAATAAGTCTATTTCGCCCTGTTTTAAGCGATCTAAATTTTGTTCAATGGTCGTATTGCCGGATAATAATTTGAGTTTTAACGTCGGATAGTTGATTTGCAAAGCTTGCGCAGTTTCCCAAAAAGAAGTTCCCATAGGAACATATAATGTACGTTCGGATAAATCTTCAAGGCTATTTAAGCTATGATCATCAATACGAGTTATAATTTTTTCATAGCTATAATTGACGGGTACGGTAAAATCAACTTGCTGCTGACGACTCTCTGTAATGGTTAAATTCGCCACTGCAATATCGCCATAACCTCGATTTAAGGATGGCAAGAGTTGGTTGAAATGCTCAATATGCAGGAACACCGGAATGAGTTGTAGCTGTTCGGCAAAGCTTATGGCTAAATGATGTTCTAAGTTGGGCGGATAGCCTTGGCGGGGTAAATAAATAGGATCAATATGCTGGGTTAAAATACGCAGTTCCCCTTGTACTTGCATCTCTTCTAAATCGCGTGTATCAGGACTGGCAAGCGCGTCCAGCATTTGTTTGTGTACTTCGGGTTCAGCCCAAGTCCGTTTGTTGGCAAATGCGCCAGGACGCGCTGATTGATGTAGTTCATAAGCCAGTTGCGTTAAACCGCCCAATAGCAGGCAAAATAACAGCAAAGCAAGCCAAGTGCGCAGCGTCTGTTTAGGCTTAACAGCAGATACCTTCATAGAAAAACACTCATTTGAAAAATCGACTAGGAGTATAACATGGGTCTTTTTAATGCCGCATATCAGTCTTTGATGACTGCCGATGTTGATGAAAAATTATCCATGACTCAAATGGTTGCGAAACAATGGAAAGAACGCAGTTTAAGTTTACAACACTCCATAGCCATGCCGCAAAAAATCCCACAGCCCGGTCGTCCTGCTCGCCCGCAGTTAGTCGCCCCGCGTGACCTACCGCGCCGCCGCTTATCGACGCCCGAAGGTCACGCCGCGCTGCTGCATTCAGTGACCCACATAGAATTTAATGCGATTAATTTGGCTTGGGATGCGGTGTACCGTTTTCGAGATATGCCAGAGGCTTTTTATGACGATTGGGTTCATATCGCCCAACAAGAATCCGAGCATTTTCAATTATTACGCGAGCATTTGCGCACTTTTGGCTACGATTATGGAGATTTTGCAGCACATAATGGCTTGTGGGAAATGGCAGTGAAAACCGATTTTGATGTATTGGTGCGCATGGCGTTGGTGCCGCGAGTGCTTGAAGCGCGTGGCTTGGATGTCACGCCGGCGATGATGAAAAAACTACAAGCCTGCGGCGATCAAGCGGCGGTGGAGATTTTACACATTATTTTGCGCGAAGAAATTGAACATGTCGCAGCCGGTTCGCGTTGGTTTCGTTACGCTTGCGCTCAACAAAACCGTCACCCCGAAAGCACTTTTCGGGACTTGATTAGAGAACATCTACAAGGTGAATTGCGCCCGCCGTTTCATGTTGAAGCACGACTGGCGGCGGGATTTAGTCGGGAAGAATTAGCCGCGCTCAACAATTTGTAGCCGCGCCTCAAGTGCCGCTCCTGCACGCCAACATTGCAAGCTGGCGGTTTCTAAAATATGCGGCTCAGCAAACCTTGACCCGCGAGTGCGTTGTGGAGCGCGTGTCAGCCCGCTACGCAGCGACGAAAGGCGGGCAAATGCTGTTTGTGGAAGCGTGATACAACTGCACAAAGACCTGCATTAAATCGGGATATGTCGCTGGTTATACTACACTAAATGGCGTGATTTTAGATAAGCGTAAAAAGCATCTGACGTTATCAAACATCAGCATTTTCAGCAATAAAGATGATGATTTTATCTGGTGTGACGAAAATCCCCAGATTTGACTGGCATTGACAGGCATGAACCAGTAAGATTTTTGTTCCGCAAACCAGGGAGCTTATGTCATGCCGAATACAGTCGCGGTCCAAGTATAAAAAGTCCGATACATAAAATGCTCAACCTGTTGGAGCGAGGACGCGACAACTGGAAAGCAAAATACCGCTTATGTTTCTTAGGTGGGGGAATTTTTATCTCTCCAGTTTTTATCAGGTTGCGCGATGGTTTTTCAGCGGTTTTTCCAATTCACCTTGCATTAAAGGTCTCATGGCGTGTAACAAATTGTTAAATAGATGCCGATTGGTTTTTTCTTGTTGTGCCAACAGTTGTTTCATGGCAATGCGCGCTGTTGGCGCGGAAAAGCACGCCGGACAACTATCGGCAACAACTGGCAAATCGGCACTAGCGGCAAAGCTCGCCAGTTGCCGTTCACGCACATAGACCAGCGGGCGAATCACGCGCAAATCGCCGGCATCAATGGTGTAGTTGGCTTTCATGGTTTTAAGCTGTCCGGTGTTGAAGGCTGACATCAAAAAACTCTCTGCCAAATCGTCCAAATGCTGCGCCAGCACCAGCACATTAAATCCCGCCTGCCGTGCTGTCGAATACATGATGCCGCGTTTCATGCGCGAACAATAAGCACAAAAAGAATCGCCGCTCATGTGTTTTTCCGCTTCCTGCATAATCGCCTGCTCGCGGAAAAAATACGCAACGCCCAATTCTGCCATGTACGGCTTAAGTTGGGCAGGTTCAAAGCCATCCACCTGCGGATCCACGGTGAGCGCGGCAAGCTCGAAACGCAGCGGCGCGTGACGCTGAAAATGCCGCAAAATGTGCAGTAAGGATAAAGAATCTTTGCCTCCCGATACGCCCAGCAATAAACGGTCGCCATGATGAATCATGTCGTAATCGAGCAAAGCGCGTCCGGTATGACGCAATAGCGTTTTGGGTATTTTTAACATCGCTTAAAAATCTATCGGCTGTTGCAAGCTACTGAGCTGCGCAAAAATAGCGGTGCTGATGGGGGCGATTTTTTTGCGCATCAGTGAGCCTATTGCGTCGGAGCTGGAAAACACCGGGCGCAGCACCGTATAACTCAAGCGTCCTAGCACCAGCATGGCACGCAGTGACGGCGCGAGTTGCGGCGCGAGTTGCAGCACTTCAGCCAAGTGCGGCTGTTGCATCAGCATGTCCGCCTCTGCCAACAAGACAGGCATCTCAGCAGGCGGCGTAGCGGGCGGCACAACATCGGCGAAATAAGCCCCTACCTGTTCTAGCCAAGCATTGACAATCTCTTGATTAATCGGCTTTTTTAGCACCCGCTCGGCGAGTTGAATAAAACTTTGTCCGCGCCCCGAATAGGTTTCTAACACCCGCTGCGCGACGGGATTATCCGGCAATCCCTGCAAACGCTCGACAAGCGGTTGATAAGCGGGATGTTGCGCTGCGGCATCAGGAAACGCAGTCGCGCCCGATAAAAAGCCTAGCAAATAAGCATTTTTATGTTGGCTTTTTTTCCACAAAGCCGCCACCTGTTCGCTGTTTAGCAAGCCGGGTTGCAGCATTAAACGCACGCTTTCCGCTTGCGTAAACGGGTCTTCTTCAAAGGGCAAAAATTCTAATAGAAAGGCTGCCAGTTGCGCCCCCATGTCGCTCTTGCAAACACTGGGATTTTTCAGCATTTGTCGCGCATTATCAGCATTTTGTAGCACCCACCAAGCGCGGCGGGCTAATTCGGGCGTAAGCCCCGCAGCGTGAACCACTGCCACCACCGCTTCCGGTTCGCCTAACAATAACAAGTGTTGCAGATTTTCATCCCGCGTCTGTCCCATGCGTGTCCAGCGTTGCAAATACACCGGATAACCACCCGGCGAGCCTAGCACATGCCCAGACAGCAGTTCTTTGACCTGTTTGAGATATTTTTCGTCGCGGCAGTTGGGATTGAGTTGGATTTTCATTTCGCCGTTGGGCGACAGGGCATGTACCGTCATTTTGCCTTCGTCAATACGCACTGCTTGCAAGGGATTGGCAAGCATGACGTTGAGTCGCAAGCTGTCTTCGCTGCTTAAGTCCATATTTATAAAGCCTTTTTAACAACCGATAAGGTGTATTGTGTGTGATTTAAGGTGTTCCTCACGGTGGAACAGTTTATCTTCCCAACTGACTTGTTTGCGTCGATCAAACACTACCAGCCAGCCTTCTGTACAGGCTAATTTGTCCATATAGCTCAACAATTGTTTTTTACCTTCTGCATAAGTCTCTTCGCTATAACGAATTTTTAGTTCAATAGGATAATCCTTCCCTTGATAATGCAGACACAAATCTAAACGCCCATTGCCGGCTGCCATTTCGCGGCTGATGCGCCCGCCGCCATTAATGATGCGATACAAAAAGGCATGAAGTATCAGATGGGGCGCGGCTTCTTGATACTGATAACGGGCTATCCAGCTTTCGCTATGTTGTCGCCAGAAATGTTGAAAATCGCTTAATAGATGGTGCATGTCCAGTGTGCCTTTGCGCAGATAAGCTGGGGCTTCAGGCGGATAAGCACGGCGTTGCATTTCCATAAGTGAAGGCGAGGTTAAAGCACGCACAATCACTTCTGCATAAATCGGATTGGCGGGCATTAACTGACCTTCAACTTCATGTAATAAGCCTAAGTCCAGCACGTATTGATAGTCATCATCATCCCAAGCGTAACCTGTTGACTTGCCGAGAATAATCGGTTCGATAATGCGCTGCACGCGGTTTTCCCGCAAGCGTTCCATGAGGCTATCGATATGCGTATCGCGCCGTTGTATAAGATTTTGTATAGCGGTTTGGAGATGCGCTGGCAGCCCCTTTTTAGTCGTATCACGGTGCAGGATATTGCGCGTTATTTCGCGTCCAATCGCATTCACCAGCCAAGGCTGCCCTTGTGTCTGCGCAAACAGTTCGGCAAGCAAGTCGGGCGCAAAAACTTGTCCGGTTTGCGCGCTATGCTGGGCGTATAATTCGGCAATCTCAGTCTGGCTAAAATTACGCAAAGTCAGGCTTTCCGTGACAATATTAAACGGGCTGGCACTGCCTAAAGTATCGCGCTCGTCGCGCACTTTGGCTTTATAGTCGCGGATGTTACGCATCCCCACCAAAGCGAGGCTTTGCACGAAAGGAATTTGCCCACGATTGATATAGCCCTCGCGTAATTGGCGCAAAAAAGAAATCAATGTCCCGTTGCTGAGGCAATCCACTTCGTCAAATAAAATCACCAGAGGCTTATCGAGTTTTTGGCAAAAATGCGACAAGGACATGCGCAGCAAGGTGTTAATTGTCACGGCGGACTGAAGTGTGGTCAGCTTTTGTGCAAATGGATAGCGGTGCAAGCTGGGGCTAAATTGAATTTGCGCCTGCAAGCAACCCACAATAGCCGGGATTCCGCGCTCTACCTCATCAATTTGCTGTACGCTTTCCAACGAGCAATAGAGCGCGTGGTAATTGCCGCTGGCATTTAATTGTTTGGCTAAATCCAGCAGCAAGGTGGTTTTGCCGGTCTGCCGCGCCGCATGAATGACAAAATATTGCGCTTCTTCAATGAGATTGAGCAGTGCGCCTTGACAGCGTGCTTGTGCTGGCAGCATATAATGCTGATCAGGATGGCAGGGACCGGCGATATTAAAAAATTTTTGCATAGTGTACGTTTTTCTCAGCTTTAGTTGGCTGACTAGGAAGTCAGCCGCTCCCAGCCACAGTTAGCCGGTATTACGCATTCCGCCGGCTATCGCGTGAATCGTGCGCAACAGCGACGACATCCAGAGTTCCGCTTCTTCTTCCTTGCCTTCTTTGGTCAGCTTACGAGTGCGCTCTAGCAAGACAATTTGGATGTGATGCAAGGGTTCAAGATAAGGATTACGATTGAACTGAGAACGCGCCAGATAATAATTATTTTCCAATAATTGCTGACTGGCGGTGATATTTAATACCTGCATCACGCAGCGGTTGTACTCATCTTGAATTTTTTCAAAAATCACGCGGCTTTGTTGGCGATGTTCGGATAGTTGTCCGGCATAGCGCGCGGCGATGTGCATGTCGGATTTAATCAAAGCAATCTGCACATTGTTCAGCAGATTTCGGAAAAAAGGCCACTCTTCGTACATTTTTTGTAAGCGGGCTAAACGTTCGGGCGCGTCTTCGCGCCATTTTTCCAAAGCGGTGCCGAGTCCATACCAAGCCGGCAGGGTTTGCCGTGCTTGCGCCCAAGAAAATACCCAAGCGATAGCGCGGATCGAATTTTTGCTGCGGTCACCTGGTTTGCGATAACTAGGGCGCGAGCCGATGTTGAGCTTGGCGATTTCGTTGACCGGCGTGACTTCGTAGAAATAATCGAGAATGCCGTCGGTGTGTTCGGTTAAATCGCGGTAAGCTTTTTCCGCGTATTTCGCCAGCGCATCCATAATCCCCAGAAAATCAAGGCGTTCCGTATGGGTCGGATTGAGCGTGTCGCAAGTGGCTTGCAGCAAGGCGGTGGTGCCGGTGGTGAGTTCGTAAGCTGCGGTTTGCGGGTAGCTAAATTTGAAAGCGATAACCTCGCCTTGTTCGGTAATTTTAATTTCGCCGCTAATGGTTTGTGGCGGTTGCGCCAAAATCGCTTGATGGGTGGGACCGCCACCGCGTCCCACTGTGCCACCGCGTCCGTGAAACAGGCGCAATTTGATGTCGTGTTGCGCAGCGAGTTGGTTTAAACGTTTTTGCGCATCGTAAAGCTGCCAATGCGCAGCGAGAATGCCGCCGTCTTTGGCGGAGTCGGAATAACCCAGCATGATTTCCTGCACGCCCGATTCGCCTTTTAAGATGTCGCGGTATAAGGCACTGTCAAACAAGTTGGACATGACGCTTTCGCAATGCTTGAGGTCTTCGACAGTTTCAAACAGCGGGGTAATGCGAATCTGGCAACGCCATTCGTCGCCTTGTTTTTCCACCAGTCCGGCTTGGTGGGCTAACAACAGCACTTCGAGAACGTGGCTGGCGGTATGCGCCATAGAAATAATGTAACTGCCCAATGCACGCCCGCTGATTTCTTCTTGCGCATCGGCAATGGCAATAAACAATTCCACCACGTCTTTGGCTTGTGGAGAAAATTTGTGCAGCGCGGCATTGTGCAGTGGCGCGGCTTGCAACAACTCGGTGAGCAATAACAATTTTTGTGCTTCCGGCAGGCGTTGATAATCTTTTTCGACATCGGTCATTTTTAGCATTTCATCCACCGCACTGGTGTGTCGAGTCGATTCTTGACGCAAATCCAAGCGAGCCAGATGAAAACGAAAAGTCTGCACCAGGCGAATCATGCTTTGCAGCTTGCCGTCTGCGGTTTCAGGATCACCGTTGTCTAGCAACGAGCGACGAATGACGCGCAGGTCTTCAAGCAATTCAAAAGATTTACTGTAGGCTTGCTGTGGCGGTGTAAACTTTTCGCCCTGCAAAGCACGTTGGATAGCGGCGTGACGCAAGCGCAAGCGTTCATGCACGTATAAGAGCTTATGCCGATAGGGTTGACTGGCGTGATGATAGGCAAATTCTTCAACGCACTCCGGCAAATCTGCTTGGTCTTTAAGGAGGCTGTCGAGAAATTCTCGGCTAAAGTGGGCGAAATGCTGCGAATGGGTCAGCAGCGAAGACAGATCGTCAAGTTTCGCCATGTAAAATTCTAAAATCATCGCATGTTGGCGACGCAAAGCCATCACTGTCACTTCCGTAGTGACATGGGGATTGCCATCACGGTCGCCGCCGATCCAAGTACCAAAATTGAGCAGCGGCGGCACTTCAAAATCGGCTTCGGGATAAACGGCTTTTAAGGCTTTTTCTGCCTCCCGATACAGCATAGGCACCGCTTGAAAAATGCTCTCATGGTAAAAACGCAAGCCATTGTTGATTTCATCAACCACGCGCAAGCGATTGTCGCGCATTTCGTTGGTAAACCACAGCAAGCGAATGTGCCGCATTAAGACGTGCCGCTGTTGCTCACTTAAGCCTTGTTCGATCTCATCCGTGCGGATGTCTTGTAAGCTTTTGAAAATTTTGCGCAAAATATTTTGTACTGATTGGCGGCGCGACTCGGTGGGATGCGCTGTTAGGACTGGCGTATAGGACATTTTATTCAACAAATTTTTTAATTCCTCAGCCGTCACCTCGCGTTCTTTTAAGCGACTAAAGCAGTCATGGAAAGAACCCGCCCAATCTTCACAGTTGCGCAACTCATGTTGAAACTGCTCTTCAACCGCGTTAAACAGGAAAAAATACAGATTAAAGGAGCGAATCACATGCGTCAGTTGCAGCGGATCAAGCGCGGCGATCATGGCTTCAAGTTCAGCGCGTTTGTGCAAATCTTCCTGTTCATGCAGGCGCACAAAACCGAAACGCAAGGTTTCCACAAGCTTAAAAATGTCTTCGCCCGCTTGCTCTTTGATGACGCTGCCGAGCATGGTGCCAAGTAGCCTAGCGCGGCTGCGTAACTGGGTTTCAAATAGCACGTCAGGACTCATCGGCGCGCTATTCGACGCTGTGTCTGCTGCTGTATTGTTTGACATATTAAATCCCTCTAAAGTCAATGAAACTGTAAGGTACGCCAGCATAGGCTGATCGGCGATGATGTCGCAGGATGCTATGCCTATACCACCGACAGCATTTATAATGCTTGCTGGCTATTATGACATGAACTGACTGCCTGCGAGAGATAATGCAGTGCATCAAAACCCAGGAGTAGGATGATGAGCGTAACCGTGAAATTTTTTGCAAGTCTGCGCGAACAGCTAGGCTATGCGGAAAAATCTATAGAAATCAATGAACCGTGCAGCATTTCACAAGTTTGGCAAGCCACTTGTGAGATGACGCGCCCGGAAAATACACTGATGGCAATTAATATGGAATACGTGAATGCTGATGCGCTAGTGCGGGATGGTGATGAAGTGGCATTTTTTCCACCCGTTACGGGTGGCTGAAGGTTTTTGGTGCTTGGGAGAGCTAATCTCCCGATTATACTTCTTGCGGTCAACTTTTCGGATTACTAAACTTTAGTGGGCTTGAAAGACCGTTAACACTCAAACTCTAAAAACCGAAAACTTTAACCATAGTACACGACAAAAAATAACTGTTTGATATTTAATGTTTTTATATCCATTATGCAGATAAAGGAGTCGCTTTTGGATAAAGCATCCGTTACTGAGGTATTAGCAGATTATAAAAAACATTGGCAAATTGAGACGATGTTCAAAGCCTTAAAATCAAAAGGCTTCAACTTTGAAGAAATGAATCTAGTAGATGATAAAAAAATTGAAAAACTCATCATTATTTTATCGCTCGCTTACTGCTGGGCTTATCTTGTTGGTATTTACAAAAATGAACAAAAACCTATCAAACTGAAAACTCATAAAAGAAAAGAATGCTCTATCTTTCGTTATGGTTTGAATGCGTTGAGAGAAGTTCTGTGTTGCTTGGATAACGCACTGAATGACCGATTCGGCGATCTCGTGGCTGTGCTATTTAATACGGGAGTGCAGCCTAAGCGTCTGTTATAAATAGTTATTTTTTGTCGTGTACTATAAAACGGCGGTTTTTTCTCGCCGCTGTGACGCAGAGCGTCACCACCAGCATTCCCACGCGGAGCATGGGAACGAGAGGAAAAGCTTTCTGTGGCGTTTTCTTGTAGAATTGCAGCCTTTCCTGGTTCCCAGTCCCGCGTGGGAACGCATCCGATTAACTTTTAGCCGCCTCTGATGCCCATGTCTAATTCATTTGATGTATGCCAAACCCCGCTAACTTGTGACGCTTCCTTGGTTCGGGAAGCTGGGGATGGGCAGACATTTCCACTGCCTGTCAAGCGCACGGAGGTGGTGTTGATGGAAGTCGATACGCAGCGTTTACATGCTTATTGGCATATTGCGCACACTGACGAATCAGCCGCTTGGTTTTTGCGCTTGTATTCGGCTGCGGGCGAGCTGTTGCGCGAACAAGCCGTCAAGGTGCCGCATGATCAATGTTATTTGGACGATTTAGACAGCGGGGCTTGTTACCAAGCGGGGCTGGGTTTTTATGCAGATGGGCAGTGGCTGGAGGCAGCGCGTTCTAACACTGCGCAACTGCCGACACGTTTGCCGCAACTGGCTTATGCGTTCCCTGCCTTTTGGCATGATCAGGGGGCTGCTGCTGAGACGGCAAGCGCGCCCTTGGCGGTGGCTTTGTTGCCAGAATTTCCTAATTGTGATGGGCTTGGCTCACAACTGCCCGCGCTAAACTTAAGCGAAACAGCTTATGCTCGAGAGCGGGTGTGTGCGATGGAAAGCATCGAACGGGTGCGCCAGTCGCAGCATTTGCCAACGCTGGGTGGCAGGCAGTCGCGCACAGCTTGGCTCACGCCAAGCGATACGCCCGCTCCGGTCTTCCTGCCCAGTGCGCAGGCTTTTGCGTTAGAAACTTTTTTGGGCTTATCCAGTCAGCCGTTGGATTTAGATTTACATGCCGAGCTAAAGATTGCTGGCAAAGCACCTTTGCAGACTGAGGTTTATTTGTTTGGCAAGGTGTTGGCGCAGGACGCACAAGGGCGTTTTAGTCTGACTATCCCGCTGGCGATACAGCGGGCTTTAGATTTATTCAAAACCTCGGGGGACGACTGATGCCGCGTGCCTATGTGGCACTGGTGTTACATGCCCACCTGCCTTTTGTGCGGCATCCGGAACGCCACAATGCAGCGGAAGAAAATTGGCTGTTTGAAGCCATCAGCGAAACTTATCTGCCGCTGCTTAATGCGCTGGAGCGACTGCACGCAGAAGGACATCGCTTTTGCCTGACCCTTTCAGTGTCGCCAACGTTGGCAACAATGCTGGCTGATCCCTATTTGCAACAACGTTATGTGCATCAATTACAAGGCTTGTGTCGTTTAACCGCTGACCAAGCTGAACGCCAGCGGCACACGCCTTTGCAAGCGATTACCGCCTTTTACCGCGACTGGTTTGCCAACACTTTGAGGCTTTATGAACAGCATTATCAGCGTGATTTGTTGGCAGCCTTTAAGCGTTTGCAACAGGCGGGGGTGATAGAACTCATCACGACTGCGGCGACGCACGCTTATTTGCCGCTGCTGCGTGTGCAAGCGGGCGCGGTGGCGGCGCAAATTCGCGTTGCCCAACAAAGCCATCAACAGCATTTTCAACAAGATGCAGGCGGTTTTTGGTTGCCGGAATGCGCCTATTATCCGCGCTTGGAGCAACACCTAGCGGACAATGGTTTGGGCTATTTTTTCCTCGACACGCACGGACTGCTGAATGCGCAACCGGCACCGCATTATGGCATTTACGCGCCGGTGCGTTGCGCTAATGGGGTATGGGCTTATGCCCGCGATCCAGCTTGTTCTGCGCAAGTGTGGAGTGCGCACAGCGGCTACCCCGGCGATGCCGATTACCGTGAATTTTATCGGGATGCTATTCACCAGATCGCGCCCGCACAACTGAGCGCGGCGGGCTTGTTTACGCCTTGTACGGCAACTGGTTTGAAATATTACCGCATCAGCGGCGCGCCCCAAAAACAGCTTTATCACCCACAACGCGCTGCGGCTAAAGCACGACAACAGGCTGAAGATTTTTTACAACAACGCCTGCGCACCGCTGCACAACTGCATTTGCCAGACCGCCCGCCGCTGTTTGTTGCCAGCTACGATGCGGAATTATTCGGGCATTGGTGGTTTGAAGGCGTGGATTGGCTGGAAAACCTGTTGCGTTTAGGCTGCGAACAAGGCGAGATTGATTTCATCAGCCCTAGCCAATATCAGCAGCGACATCCACATGTGCAAACAGTCGCGCCCGCCGCGTCGAGTTGGGGCGCGCAGGGGTATCATCAATTTTGGTTAAATCACAGCAACGACTGGATATATCCGCAACTGCATCAAGCCTGGCAGCGTTTGCAAATGACCACGCGCCATCATGGGCAACGCCGCGATTCTCAAGTGCGGCGTAGCCTAAGCCAAGCCGCCCGCTCCCTATTGTTGGCGCAAGCTTCGGATTGGGCGTTTATTTTGAAAAGCGCGACCACCGTCGATTATGCCAAGCAGCGCGTTCAAGCGGCACTGGCGCGGCTGCATTATTTGCTGCACAGCATTGAACAAAACGCTATTGATGAAAGTGTCTTGCAGCAGTTAGAGCAAATAGACGGGATTTTTGCCGAGTTGGATGTGCGGGTTTTTCAGTGATACCGACTTGTCTGCTGGGGTTCACTACTTAACCCGAAATAAACCCAAAAAGCCCGACGGCGGGTCGTCAGCCTTGAGCTATAGTGGACCCCAAAAACTAGACCCGCACCTAAGGAGAAATTTTGTAAAAACAAGGTCTAGCAATTAGGCAACCCGCAACAAATACCTCCCCGCTGGTCTTTGTCGGTCTTGTGCGTTACGACAACAGTTGCACAGAATGATTATGCGCCTGTTGTCGTGACTTGGAGACCAACAAAAATCCTGCGCAATGCAGGGGTGTTTATTTAGTGCGAGTTGCCTTACTAAGCGGGAGCTTAGCCACTCCCAGCGTGCCGTCATGGCTTGACAACGAGGCGCGTTGTCGCGTTGCGAAGGCAAAAAGCAAAGGTCACTGTCTCTCGCGC
>CAZOSP010000080.1:0-17738 GCA_964582525.1 uncultured Thiomargarita sp.
CTATATCTTTCTGGCACGGCAGCCCTTGTTTGTTAACTGGGGTATGAAGGATGCCCTAAACCTGCCCATCTACGGTTTGGTGCTTCAAAATCGGAAAATTTGATTGCGCGCAGTATATACTGCGCCGCGCCTGAAGGTTTTTAAGTGATTAAAATCCAAGCGTTTTACTAAAATGATAAAGCAAATAATGCAGTTTTTTGCGGGTATGGGTATAATTTAACTCACGTTATACGCGGTTGGTGCTCTTTGCTCTGCGTAACGTCAGAGTTTAAGCTTAAGCACCTGCTAACAGTTTATACTCATACCTGCCAGAAACTGCATTTTTTGCTTTATCAAGTTTCACCTAAGTTTTTGGATTTTAAGTACTTAAAAATATCCCTAAGCGCAGATTTCAGGCCGGGCGCAGTACATAACGCTCGTTTCAGTCACCTTTCTATACACACAGATTAAACGCATGAATACAGTTGTCACAGCCTCAGTTGACACAAACAACGCGCCCGCCACTCCTCCTCAGCCTTCTTTTTTTAGAAAACTTCGACGCGGCTTTATACGCATTTTAAAGCGTTTAGGGCGCGCCATGATCAGCCTGTTGCTGTTGTTTGGGCTTATTTTGCTGATTGTCCTTATTGCACTTTGGAATCGCATTATCATCAGCGTCCTGCCTGGTGAAGCGGGTGTGCATTATCAGCGTTTTTTAGGCGGTACAGTGACAGATTATGTCTATCCCGAAGGATTTCACATTATTCCACCTTGGGATCGGATGTACATTTATGACACGCGGGTCAATACTATTCACCATTCTTTTGATGTATTAACCAATCGCGGTTTGCCGATTCATTTAGATTTAGCCATTCGTTATCAACCTGAATATGAAATGGTCGGTGTGTTGCACCAGAAAGTTGGACCTGAATATTTGCAAAAAATTGTCATTCCGCAAAGTGAATCTGTATTGCGTCGGGAGATTGGTCAGCACAACCCGGAAGATATTTATACTAATAAAGAAGGCATTTTATCTACCATTATCAGTCTGGCGTTAGAAGAAATGAGCCAGAAATACGTTAATGTGGATGATATTATTATTCGTGAAATGACTTTGCCGCCTTCTGTAAAGGCTGCGATTGAACAAAAATTAGTGTATGAACAACAAGAAAAATCCTACGATTTCTTATTAGCAAAAGAACAGCGCGAAGCAGATCGTAAAAAAATTGAAGCTTCTGGAATTCGAGAATACCAACGCATCGTTAAAGAAACACTAGATGATAAATTGCTCACCTGGCAGGGTATTAATGCTACCTTGTCATTGGCTGAATCAAACAATTCTAAAGTGGTTGTGATTGGTAGTGGAGAAAATGGTTTGCCACTTATTCTAGGCGGCGATTACACGCGCAATATTGTTGAACCTCGCATGGGTAGCACAAACACACCTGATGCAATGCCTACTACGGAATCGGATGCCCATTCTAGCCCAGATAAAGCAATCACTCCGGCACAAGCTGAAAGCCTGGATTCTTTAATGAAAATGCCGCCGCCTTTAACTATAAAAATGCAGTCGCCCTCAGCCTCTATGCCATCCATTTCATCCCAAGCAGCGCAATAGACAATGCCCATGAAAATATTCCGCACTGCAAGCACATCATTCCTACGCAAAAACCTGACAAGTATTAAAGACCTGTCAGCTTCTATCCGCGTAACGAGATGTTTACTCACGGGCTTATTTTGCCTATTCTCCATTTTACTGCTATCCGCCTGTTCGCCGGATTGGAACTATGGAAATAGCTTCAATTATGGCGATGCTTTTTACGAACATTCCGAGCAAAATCGTGCTAAACGAGCAGATTGCCGTGATTTTGTCGCCCTCAATATTAAAGAAATCAGCCCTTGTGTAGAACTGCGCACGGGCAAATTAGTCATTGACGACAACGATCATATCTGTCGCCGTTTTGCTAAAAAAGTCAACGAATGCAAGGCACAAGTGGATTTACTTGAAATACTGCGCAAGGCGCCTCGCCAACCCCTGCATGTTGCTGTGGTGTGGCCTAAAGACCCAATGTATGGAAATCTCGTAGCAGGTGCCTTGCTGGCACAAGAAGAAGTCAATCGGGCTGGTGGCATTTTAGGCGGGCGCCCCATTCAGCTTTGGGGCTTTGATGATACTCTCGATATTGCAAATACCATTACACAAAATCTTGATATTTTAGCCAGCATTGGACATCGTGATTCTCAATCTTCAATCCTGGCTTCCGTTTCCTATGAATACCGCGGCATGTTGTATTTATCCCCGCGCGCAACTCGCATGGCATTGACGACACATAGTTTCCAATATGTATTTCGCACCATCCCCAATAGCAAACATCTGGGTGCGCAGCTCGCACATTTCATGCACTGGCGAGGGCATAAGCGCGTTGTCATACTGTATAGTCGGGATGCTTATTCTGAAGAACTAGCCGCATTGTTTTATGAAAACGCGGTAGATATGGGCATAGAAATTGTCCATCGCGCTTCCTTTTTTCAGTATAGAACAAACTTTCGCGCAATTATTGCGGACTTTCGTGGCAAAAAATTCGATGGTATTTTTTTATCCACGCTGCCTGAAGCTGCCGCTAATTTGATTAAACAAAGCCGCGATATGGGCATCAAGGACGTGCCTTTTGTCGGTGTTGATGAGATGAATTCGCCACTCCTGCCGCAGCTTGCCGGTGCCGCTGCCGAAGGGGTAGCCGTTCCAACAGTTTATGATCCGCGCACCGCAAGCTCGCTAAGTTCTTTGCAATTTATTGAAAATTATCAACGACGTTTCAAACAAATGCCGGATACTTGGGCAGCGCAAGGTTACGATGCCGTGAAATTATTAGCCTATGCCATGGAAGAATCTAAATCCTCAGTGCCACTCGTGGTTGCAACCACACTACGTTATTTAGAGTTTTGGCTGGGTGCAACAGGCGTGCATCGCTTTGATCGTAGCGGCGACATGAGCGGCAAATTGTATCGATTTAATGAATTGAAAAATGGCAAATTTGAATCTGTTGGCAGTGCGCACATGTACTATGTGCTAGATAAAATTAAAAAATATAAGCTGAAACCGGATAGCCGCTAGCCGCGTTTGAGCAAAGCTCGCAATACATCGCCGCTCCACTGCGCTTTGCCGCTCGGCGTTGGTATCTTCGCTTGGTGTAAAACCTCAGCAATTTCCGCCAAACTATAAGGCACAGAGCGTTGTGCTTTCAACCAGCGCAAAAAAATCTCACGCTGCTCGCTACGCGCCGCGCCTGGCAGCGGCAGTGCCATGCGCTGCCACAAAATTTCCCGATCTGCCTCAGTTATCGCACTATTTTGCAAAGCCTCATCGCGTTGTTGACGAAAGTGCAGGGCAGTTTTGCGCAAACGCTTATTTTGTTGTTGTAATTTATTAATATGATCTAATAACTCAGCTTTTTTCTTCTGTAATTGCTGTACAGTTTCTTTCAAAGGCGTAATGTATTCACTTTCCAGCAATAAAATTTTTCCCTGCAAGCGGTTCATGGTTGCCAATAAAGTATCGCCATCCTCAGTCACTACTTGAAGATTTTCCGCCAATGCAGTTTCAGTGTCATCGCTACTCAACAGCATTTCAAAATGCGTTTGGCTGAGAGCAAATAAAGCACGTTTGAACAGTTGTTCTAAATTTTCATTTTGTGCGCCGCATTTGAGCAAATTGACAAGTTCTTGTGTTTCCTCATCCAAATACAATTTAGCACTTTTATTCATATTTTTGCCATTGCTGATTTTGCCACCCGCTTTTTTTGCGCGGTAGCGACGCATACGTTGTGCAGGTGTTAAAGCCATTCTGCTCGTCCTTTCGCAAGCGTTCAGATACCCCAGCGAATCTTGCAAGTTGTGAAAACCGGCAAGGTTTTGGGGAGATGTGAACGCTTACATCCTTTCCATTAATGAAAATACCTTGATGGCACATACTGGGAATTTTCTCTCGTTCCCAGATTTTTTATGTGCGCGTTGCTTGTTCAATGCCTTCGCCCGCAATCTGTGCCAAAGTCTGAATTTGCTCAGGTGTAATGACATAAGGCGGCATGAAATATACCACATTACCCAGCGGACGCAGTAACGCGCCTTGCGTCAGCGCGTAGTTATACACGCGCACGCCGCGCCGTTCCTGCCAAGCATATTCAGCGCGGCTGCTCTTATCCCGAATCATCTCAATGGCTACAATCATCCCGGTCTGCCGTACTTCGGCGACGTGTGGATGCGCTTCCAAATGGGCTGTGGCATTTTTCATGGCTTGTGCAAGTAACTTGTTATTTTCAATGATATTATCGCTTTGAAAAATATCTAGCGTTGCGAGTGCAGCGCGACAGGCAAGCGGATTGCCGGTGTAGCTGTGTGAGTGCATGAAAGCGTTAAGTTGGGCGTAATCATCATAAAAAGCGCGATAAATGCCGTCATGCGTGAGGACTGCGCAGAGAGGCAAGTAGCCCGCCGTTAAGCCCTTGGATAAACACATAAAATCGGGACAAATATCGGCTTGTTCGCAGGCGAACATGGTGCCAGTACGGCCAAAACCGACAGCGATTTCATCGGCAATTAAATGGACATCAAAACGGTCACACGCCTCGCGTAACAGACGCAAATAAGACGGCGGATACATGCGCATTCCGCCCGCGCATTGCACCAATGGTTCAACAATCACGGCAGCAATGTGTTGCGCTTGCGAGGCTAATATCTGCTCTAGTTCAGCAAACTTACGCTGCGCATAATCGTCCCAAGACTCGCCTGCTTCGCGGTAAAAACAATCGGGCGAAGGCGCGACCAGAGCCTCCATCAGCAGCGGTTTATAGGTGTCCTTATACAGGGTCACATTACCCACAGCCAGCGCGCCTAAAGTCTCGCCGTGATAGCTGTTAGATAAAGTCAGAAATTTGCTTTTCTGCGGTTTGCCGATATTGCGCCAATAATGAAAACTCATTTTTAGCGCGACTTCCACCCCCGCCGAGCCATTATCCGCATAAAAACAGCGATCTAAACCGCCCTCAGTCAAGCCTACCAAGCGTTCCGCCAGTTGCAACGCAGGTTCGTGCGTGTAACCCGCCATGATGACGTGTTCGAGCTTATCAAGCTGGTCTTTGAGCTGCGCATTAATGCGCGGATTGGCGTGACCAAATAGGTTGACCCACCAAGAACTGACAGCATCCAGATAACGATTGCCATCGAAATCTTCTAGCCATACACCCTCGCCACGCTTGATAGGAATAAGCGGTAGGATTTCTTCATGGTCTTTCATCTGTGTGCAAGGATGCCACAAGATATTCAGATCGCGCTCAACAATGGCGCGCTGCATAGGCGTAAAGTTTTTTGAAATCATGCTACTAGGATTTTTGTTAAGGTTAGAAAAACACGTTCATTATAGACAACATTTGTCATGAACCGCAGCCATAAAGCAAGTTTAGTATACTGCCCCCGTCTGAAACCTAGGCTCAGGAATTTTGATTAAGTGCTTAAAACCTAAGTATTTGCAGCAAACTTGATAAAGCAAAAAATGCAGTTTCTGGCGGATATGAGTATATGTTATAGTATCACTGTTTTCTCACTCATATTGAGTTGTCGCTCGGTAGGGTGCGTGACATCTTTTCGTCGCGCACGCACGATGGTGGCACGCTGCCGAGCATTCGCGCTCGCGCTACAAAAAGACCTGGCACAAACCCTACTGGACTGGCAGGTATGAGTACACTTTCTCGGTCATTAACTTTGGAGTCTTGTATGAAACGCACTGTTTTCTCACTCATATTGAGTTGTAGCTTACCTTTAGCCGCTTATGCCAGCGATGAACACGCACACCGGTATGAACAACATGAAGCCCATGAACATGGTGCAGCACAATTAAATCTTGTGCAAGAAAAACAATCCGTCATGATGGAGCTGAAATTATCCGCAATGGATGTTTTAGGTTTTGAACACGCGCCGAGCAACGCCGCACAAACAGCAGCAATAGAAAAAGCAGAGTTTTTATTATCCGATGCCGAACGCTTGTTTGTTTTCGAGAAAACTGCCGGCTGTCAATTAGAAACAGTTCATGCAGAACGCATAGCATTGGGGCATGAAGAACATGAAGAACATGAAGAACATGAAGAACATGAAGAACATGAAGAACATGAAGAACATGAGCATGAAGAACATAGCGAAGAAACCCATGCAGAGTTTTATGCACGCTACCGCTTTAACTGCCAATATCCTGATAAATTAAAACAACTCGAGGTTAAACTATTCAAAGTATTTTCCACTGTAGAAAAAATACAAGTACAAATAGTCACTGATAACGGACAAACAGCCACTCAATTAGCCCCACAAGAGCACATCATCAGATTACCATGAACGACTGTTTAGCCATTGAAAATGTGCAGTTTGCTTGGGCGCGTCAAGCCCCCTTGCTCAACATCGCCGCCTTACACATCAAACAAGGCGAAAAAGTGTTTTTGCAAGGAGCTTCGGGAACCGGCAAAACGACCTTGCTCGGCTTAATCGGCGGGGTTTTGCAGCCGCAGCAAGGCGAATTGCGTATTTTAGGTTACAACTTGCAACAATTTACACAAAGCGGACGCGATGCGTTTCGCGCCGCCCATATTGGTTTTGTCTTTCAGTTGTTTAATCTGCTGCCCTATTTGTCAGTGTTAGACAATGTACTGCTGCCCTGTCGTTTTTCAGCGCGGCGACGGGCGCGGGTAGAAACGCGGGGCGTGACACTGGCGCAGGAAGCAGCGCGCCTGCTTGAACATCTGCAACTCGCACCAACCCTGTTTCAACGTCCGGTCACACAATTAAGTGTTGGGCAGCAGCAGCGCGTAGCGGTAGCGCGTGCTTTAATTGGGCAGCCTGAATTATTGATTGCCGATGAACCCACCTCCGCACTAGACGCTGACACCCGCGATGCCTTTATCGCGCTGCTCTTACAAGAATGCCAAAACAGCCAAACTGCGGTGATATTTGTCAGCCACGACACGGCATTAGCGCAGCATTTTGAGCGGCGCATCCATTTACCAGACGTGAATCAGGCTTAAACGGAAGTTATTGAAAGAACTTGGCTTATTTTTACCTGCCTACGGACAGGCAGGCAAAAAATTGACCGCAAAAAGTTGATTTTATTCCGGCGTTTGAGTGTCTTGCGCTTCAGACTGTTTTTTAGCGCGTTCCACCGCTTGACGGAACAAATCGGGCAAATTGATCGACTCACCCTGCAAATTCTGCACTGTCATCGGATTCGCCAGCGCGTCTTGCGGCTGCGGATTATTCTTAGCGCGTTCAGCCGCTTGTTTCAGCATCTGCGCAAAATCCATTTTTGCTTTTTCATTCGCCAACGGCGCAGTCGCCTCTTCTTCTCGGCTTTGCACATCAGACTTCGCTTCCGGCATTACAGGCGCCCCTTCTTTAGGAAGCAAAGGTTCAAGCGATTCAAGAGAACTTTCTTCTTGCTTTTCCTCTTCCGCCTTCACTTCTTTTAACTTAAATAAATCTGCCTTGTTGGGCAGCAAATTATTATATTTGTACTCAGGAATCATATACACCCAAGCCGCCACCTTTTGATTAAAGGCATCGGCTTCTTTCGCCACCCGCAGATCGCGTTGCTCGGCTGTTTCTTTAACTTCTTCATCTTCTGTTGTCTCAGCCGATTTTTCTACTTCGATAGGTACTGCTGTCTCAGGCTTTGCTGTCGCCATTAAATGCAAGTAATACACGCCCTCTTTTTCCATTGCTTTAACAGCTACTTCTAAACCATCAAAAGTATTGAACACCACTTGCGCCGCATCATCAGAAAATTCAAAATTTTCAGACGGCATGACATCATCCAAATTCAAACCCTCTAAACTACCGGCTAGATTGTTCAATTTATACATTTCAGTGATTTCAGCCTCAGCCGGCAACTCGGCTAACTGATAATGGCTCTCTTGTTCTGTTTCCTTAAAGACTTTTACTGTGTCAGCCGCTTTACGAGTAATCACCACTTGACGAATGCGTTGACTATCGATATCACTGATAGTTCTCTCCAACCATTCCTTAGCTGATTGACTAAAGAAATTTAACGTCCCCATCACTAGCCAAGTCTGTTCTTCATTGGGCTTACGCACATAGACTTCAGTGCGCGTATTATCACTTTTTGCGGTTTGCGTTTTACCCAACAACAAAGCCGCAACCGTATTATCAGCTCTTTTTAATTCAAGCAAAGTTGCTTTTGAATCAGCTTCCGTGACATCTTTAAGTTCTAAACGCTCATGCAGTTCGGGATTAGCCGTTTTCTTTTCCAGCAAAACAAAACTCGCCATACCGTTAAGAATTTTGCTGACTTTATCGATTGCCACTGGATAATGATAACTGGAAGCCAAACCCCAAATGCCATCCACTTTATTGACCGTAAAATATTCGCTGGCAGTTTGAATGCGAATAGAATCTACATGTTTTAATTCCTCTGATAAATCGGGAAAGAAAGCAGTACCTGCTTGGCTTTCTTTCGATGTGCTACGAGTACCACTCAATTGCGCGGCGATAATGACCAAGACTACAGTGACGACAGCTAAAATAACAATATTTTTCATGTTCACAGGGTTTCCTCTCCTTACAGGTAGAACCATTCAGTTGTTAATGAAGGTAGAATGCGATCAAACGCCAAATATGTGACGGCAGTATGCTCTGATTTTCCATAACCGTTCAATTCCCCTCAATGCCCGGTAAACCTTACAGGTTTGCAAACCTGCAAGGTTTTAATAGGGAATGAACACTTACGCCGCCGCTAATTCCCGACGACGGCGCGAGCGATACACGCCTAAACCTACACCAATAATGCCCACTAATAAAGGAATTAAAGCAATATTGATGAATTTAATCCGCGCCTCTAGGCGTTCAATGTCTTTTTGCAATTCATGTTGAACAGCGCGTAAATCTTTACGGATTTTAACTTTCTCATCACGAAAACGGACAATTTCTGCTTGTTGCTCAGAAGTCAAAATGGCAGTATTGCTTGCCGGTTTTTGATTTTGCAAATCACGCAACTTTTGTTCTGTTTGTTGTAAACGGTCTAATAGTTGTTTTTCCTTTTCGCGGAATCTTAATTCGGCTTGTTGTTGAATCTCTTCTACTTTAGTGAAAGGGCGCGAAAAAGTACCGCGATTACGCACACTGATTAAATCATTGCTGCCAATTAAATTATCCAGCGCATTCGTGACCAATTGATCGTTAGCGGCTTGCGGAATAGCAATGCGATTGCCTAAGAAGTTTTGTACCCGCACCCAGAATTTATCATCTAGTAAATCGGTGTCTGCCACAATAATAATATTGATGTCTTCTTTAGATTCTTTCAGGCTTTCTACATTATCATCTGCATCATCTGCCTCTGCCGTGTCTTCTTCGCCTTCTTTAGGTTCTGCTTTGGGTTTTCCATCGGGAAAAGCAGTTTTCACCTGACCACTGACACGCGCTGCCATGGTATAGCTTTGTTCGGGTTTAAAATCGCGCACCATTTCTTCCGGATTAGCAAACATGCCAAGCTTAGTGGTGTCAATTAGCATGGCATTTTCGCTACTTTTCAGTAAGGCGGTTAAAGTGGTGTTCGCACCTTCTTTGCTTTTCAAACTGCCTGCTGTGGCTAAGGTGATGGTGTCTAGTTTACCCGTAATTATATCTTCTGCATTAAAATTTTGTTCGCCTAAATCCATCCACACCGGATAGCTGACAACCACTGCACGAGAGCCTTTCTGCATTTGTACTTGTTTGGCGATGTTTATATCACCGACCACTTTGCCGCTTTCTACTTCTACCCCCCAAGCATCCATGAGCTTGTTTAACTCAGAACTGCGCGGTGCATTCATGCCAGCTAATGGATTTTGTGGATCGCGGGGTGGTTCATCCGTTTCTGCATAAGGATCAACAAATGCCATTAAACGTCCGCCTTTGAGAACAAATTGATCTATCGCATACAGGGTTGTATCGCTTAAGCCTTTCGGATGTACTAGCATTAATACTTCAATCTCTTGAGGAATCTCTGCAACATCGGTTGCAACGCTACGCAGATCAAATAATTGTTGAATTTGCTCGACAATCATCCACGCTTCATCACCGCCTTGCTGCGCAAAAGGCGCGCCGCTGCTGCCTTGAATAGGTAAGCTGCTCATAATACCAACGACTTTTTGTTTAGGATTGTCCAGTTTATAAATCAACTGTGTAATATCGTATTCTAAGAACTCTTCACGATTGGGATTAAAGAAATCAATAATTTCTTCGCCATCAGTGGAATTGGTACCAACCAAGCCAAAATAAAAAGTGGTATTATTGGTATCAATAGGCACACCTTTTAAGCCATAACTAACAGCGCGGTCTTTGGCTTCTGAGAAAGGCTCAGGATCAATAATCTCTAGTTGAACAGTGCCATTTGATAGGCGTGCATATTCTTCTAGTAATTCTTTGACGCGCACGGTGTAACTGCTAACGCCGCCGAGTTGCGGCACCAGCTTTTCGGATAAATAAAAGCGTAGTTTAATCGGTTCAAGCAGATTAGAAACAATGTTCTCGCTGCCTGTTGATAGGGTATAAAGCCCATTGTCGGTTAAATCTAAGCGAGCTGACTTAAACAAACCATTGCTAATCATATTGACTGCAAAAAACAGCATAGCACCGAGCACTAGCCCGCTGCTGGTCATTAATACTCTATTATTCATTAATTATCTCCTAATTTCTGTGGGCTGGTTTACCAGAGGAATGGATTACATCTTGATAAATTCTGCCAAAATGGTGCTAAAGAATGCGCATTCAATTCGTAACTAAAACCTTCTAGGTTTTGAAAACCTAGCAGGTTTACGTTAGGTTTTTTACCAAACCTTAATCAGCCTTTTTCATTTCTATGACAATAATGTTAGAAAATAGCCACACTGCCATGAGAGAAATAAAATAAATCAAATCGCGCAAATCAATCACGCCTTTGCTTAAAGAATCAAAATGGGTAAGAAAGCTGAAAGAGCTAACAAGATTAATTAAAAATTGCGGTGCCCAGCCGGTGAAAAAATCTAGCACTAAAGGCAGTCCGCTGAGAATAAATAACAAACAAATGACGACGCTGATAATGAATGCGACAACTTGATTTTTGGTCAACGCAGAAATGCTAGAACCAATGGCTAGAAACGCGCCTGCCATCAGCATACTGCCAAGATAGCCGCCAAAAATCACTGAATTATCGGGAGAACCCAGGTAATTAACTGTAATCCACATGGGAAAAGTGAGTAGCAAAGCAATACCGGTGAATACCCAAGCGGCTAAGAATTTGCCCAGCACGGCTTCAGTGACCGTTACTGGCAAGGTGAGCAATAATTCAATACTGCCGCTTTTGCGTTCTTCTGCCCACAAGCGCATTGACAGCGCCGGGATGAGAAATAAATACAACCAAGGATGGAAGTTAAAGAAAGGTTGTAAATCGGCTTGTCCTCTACTAAAGAAATTACCTAAGTAGAAGGTAAACACGCCGCTCAGAAATAGGAATATAACAATAAATACATAAGCAATGGGGGTATTGAAATAACTTTGTAATTCACGCTTAAACAATACCCCGATATTGTCTAGCGGGCTTTTTTCAATTAATTGACTCATACCGGTCTCCTATTCAAACTCATGCGTATAATGACAGCAATATAGCGAAAATATCTCATTTTGCACCTGAGCCAAGACTGTCTAGGTTTCTAAAACCTAGACAGTCTTGGTTCTACAACTGATGCAATTTGGCTATCTTGCAATAAAATCTGTTTGCGTAATGTGCTTATACGGTCAACTGTCTAAACACTTCATCTAAACGCCCGCGTTCAACGTGCATTTCTGTCACCGCCCATTGTTGTTCACGGGCTAATGTGCTGATGTCCGCAATGATCGACGCGCCTTGCGTGGGGAAGACCTGATAGCTCAAGCCAGCGTCGCTTTCTTGTAAGGCTTCTAGCTTGCGCACGCCCTTGACTGCCAACAGGGATTTGCGCACGGCAGCGGCTTCGCCACGGCTTAAACTTAAAGTCACGGCTTGATGATTGGGGGCTTTAGCTTCAAGTTCGCTGGGTTTGCCGTCGGCGATGAGCTTGCCGTTAGCGATGATGATGGCGCGGCTGCACACGGCATCGACTTCTTCGAGAATATGGGTGGATAAAATAATGACTTTTTCTTTTGCCATGTCGCTGATGAGACTGCGTACTTCGTGTTTTTGATTGGGATCAAGTCCGTCAGTCGGTTCATCTAAAACCAGCACTTTGGGATCATGCAGGATGGCTTGCGCCAATCCCACGCGGCGTTTATAGCCTTTGGATAGGGTGTCAATCGGTTGGTGTACTACACCTTTTAAGTTGACTTTTTCAATGGTGTCTTGTACCCGACGGGCTTTTTCCGCACCCTTGAAACCGCGCACTTCGGCAATAAAATCGAGAAAATCGCCGGCTGTCATATCCGGGTAAGCGGGTGCGCCTTCGGGCAGATAGCCGATGCGACGTTTGGCTTCAATGGGGGCTTTTGCGATGTCGAAACCATCAACGACCGCGCTGCCGGCGGTGGGATTTAAGAAACCGGTAATCATTTTCATGGTGGTGGATTTACCGGCTCCATTAGGACCCAGAAAACCCAACACCTCGCCCTGCTCCACCTTAAAAGAAATATTATCAACGGCGGCAAAGGGGCCAAACTGCTTACATAATTGCTGTATCTCAACCGTTGTAGTCATATTGTCACTCTTTAATCTGTTTTGAGGTTAATCAAAAGCGGGCAGGTTTTGCGTCTGTCAGCTTTAACACGGGAAATCGGCTCGCTCAGGTGTGGGGTTTTCAATGCCCTTTTCAAGGGTGAAATGATGACAAAATGGTTAAGAAATAACATTCCTGCCCATCACTCAAACCGTAAGCATTCACTTCCCTCCAGTAAAAACCTGACCGGTCTTGAAGTCCTGTCAGGTTTTGGCGCGAGGCGTAGTCTATACTTTGCGCGGTGACATTTTCGGATTTTTTGATACAGAATACTTGACCTGCAAGCTAAGGCTGCATTCCCAAGAAACGCTTGGGAACGAGAAAAATTGACCGAGAGAAGTATCATTGGTCCGTTATTTTTCTGAGAGCCTGTATGATAAAGTATAAAATACAGTTTCCGCAGGTACGGGCATCCATTCGTACTCACTCACCTTAGATTCCATTGATTTCAATGATGCAAAATTCCCAAGACGACATTTCCCATCTTATCGATCCCCTCAATCACGCGCAACGCCAAGCTGTGTGCGCGTCAGCCTCTAATTTACTGGTTTTAGCCGGTGCCGGTAGCGGCAAAACCCGCGTACTCATTCACCGCATCGCTTGGCTGATGCAGGTCGAGCGCGTCTCGCCGCACGGCATTCTTGCCGTCACCTTTACCAACAAAGCCGCCAACGAAATGCGTAACCGCTTGCAAAATCTAGTTGGCTTTTCCGTGTCGCGGATGTGGGTTGGCACTTTTCACGGGCTGGCGCATCGGCTGCTGCGCATTCATTGGGCTGACGCGGATTTGCAAGAGGGCTTTCAGATTTTAGACAGCGACGATCAATATCGGCTCATTCGCAACGTGATGAAAGCATTAAATTTAGACGAAAAACAGTGGCCGCCTAAGCAGGCTCAATGGCAGATTAATCAGTACAAAGAGGAGGGTTTGCGGGTAGCGGATATTGCTGCTGATAACGACCGCTATGTGCAGGTGATGAGCGATGTTTATTTGAATTATCAAGCCCGTTGCGAAAAAAGCGGCTTGGTCGATTTTGCCGAATTGCTGCTGCGCGTTGATGAATTATTCCGCAACAAACCGCAGGTGTTGTCCCATTATCGGCAGCGTTTTCAACATATTTTGGTGGATGAGTTTCAGGATACAAACACTATACAGTTCGAATGGTTACAAAAACTGGGCGTGTCTGCTTACGGTTTTGCTGGGGGCGATGATGATCAGTCGTTCCGCGTGCGCGACGAAAAGATGTCGCCCACCCTACCGTGCTGTTTTGCAGTGGGCGATGATGATCAGTCGATTTATGCCTGGCGCGGCGCGAAAGTGACCCATTTGCAGCGTTTCCAAACGGAATTTAAGGACTCGCAGTTGCTGCGTTTGGAACAAAATTACCGCTCCACCGCCACCATTCTCGAAGCCGCCAACGCGCTGATTGAAAACAACACGGGACGCTTAGGCAAAAAGCTCTGGACTGATGGACAAGAAGGCGCGCCCATTGGGTTATACACAGCGTTCAACGAATATGACGAAGCGCGTTTTGTGGTGGAACGCATCAAAGGTTGGGTGGCGGACGGCGGACATTATACCGATTGCGCGGTGCTGTACCGCTCCAATGCGCAATCACGGGTGTTAGAGCAAGAACTCTTGCAAGCCCGGCTTCCTTATCGGGTGTATGGCGGTTTGCGCTTTTTTGAGCGGCAGGAAATTAAGGACGCGCTGGGTTATTTGCGCCTGCTTGCCAACAGCAATGACGACTCGGCGTTTGAGCGCGTCATCAACACGCCGACACGCGGCATCGGCGACCGTAGCATTGAAACTGTGCGCCAAGAGGCACGGCGCAGCGGCTTATCGCTATGGCAGGCGACCAGTCGCGTGCTGGTCGCCGGCGAACTCGGTTCTCGCGCTACCCATGCGTTACGTCGCTTTCAAGAACTGATAGTGCTGATGCGCCAAGAAACCGCGCAATGTCCGCTGCATGAACTCACCGAACAAGTCTTGCAACGCAGCGGCTTACTGGATTTTTACAAAAACAAAAAAGGCGAGCGCGAACAAATGCGTGTGGAAAACTTAGCCGAATTGATCAGCGCGACCCAGCAATACCATGATGACAGCTTGATGCTAGACGGCATGACTCCGCTGCAAACTTTTCTGGGTAATGTCGCATTGGATGCGGGCGATGAAAAACCCGAAGGGTCGGCAAACGGCGCGCAGCTAATGACTTTGCACTCAGCAAAAGGTTTGGAATTTCGGTTAGTATTTTTGTGCGGTTTGGAAGAAAAACTCTTTCCGCATCAAATGTCGCTGCAAGATGCCAATGGCTTGGAGGAGGAGCGCCGCTTGTGTTACGTCGGCATCACCCGCGCCATGCAGCAGCTTTATCTAAGCTACGCCGAAGTGCGCCGTTTGCACGGCACAGAAAACTACACGCGCCCGTCACGCTTTATTCAAGAAATTCCGCTAGCGTTGATCGAGCCAATCCGCCTGCGCAGCGTTTCTGTCAGTCAACCGATTTTTACCCCGGCGCCAGCGGCTCATCTGGAGATTAGCCACTCCCAGGTGGGCGGCGGTTTTGTGCTGGGGCAGCGCGTCATCCATGCCAAATTCGGCGAAGGCGTGATACTCGCGCAAGAAGGCTCAGGCGCGGCGCAGCGGGTACAGGTCGATTTTCGTCAACAGGGTACAAAATGGTTGGTATTAGCCTATGCTAATTTGCAGTCTTGTGTTGGGAGTGCCTAATCTCCAGATTAGCCTCGCCGCCGCAGGCGGCGTTTTGGCTGACTTGGAAGTCAGCCGCTCCCAGGTAAGGAAAATTAAGGAAAATAACCGTGCCAAATATTGATATACCCCACAAAACACTCGCTGATGCCCTCCAGGCTCACGCGCAAGCTCGCCCCGATCAGGTTGCCTATCATTTTCTCACCAGCGGCGAAACCTTGACCGACAGTTTGACTTATCAGCAACTCCATCAAGCGGCGCAAAATCTCGCTGCTCATTTACAAGCGCGGGGTGTACAAGCGGGTGATCGGGTCCTCTTGTTGCAGCCGCAAAACCTGCTCTATGTGGTGGCTTTATTCGCTTGTTTTTATGCGGGCGTAATTGCCGTTCCCGCCTATCCGCCGCGCAAAAACAAGGTAGATGCACGTCTGCGCGCCATTGCGCAGGATTGCCAAGCGGCTATTTTACTCGGCGAAGCGGATGCCTTTGCCCATTTACATGCCGACAGCGGCTTGAATAAGACCCCTTTTCTAGCACTAGACACGCTAGACAGGTCGGCATTGCCCGCGTGCGCGACGAAAAGATGTCGCGCACCCTACTTGGCTCCGCAGGATTTTGTTGCACCGCCCGTCGCGCCTTCTGATGTGGCGTTTTTGCAATACACTTCGGGTTCGACCGGCAGCCCTAAAGGCGTGATGGTGACGCATGAGGCACTGGCTTACAATGTGTTGGATATGAACGCTGCCGTACCAGCGGATGCCGACAGTGTGATGGTCAGTTGGCTGCCCTTGTTTCACGACATGGGCTTGGTGTATGGCGCGATGCTGCCGCTCTATTACCATTTTCCTTGTTATCTGATGCCGCCCGCTGCTTTTACCCAACAGCCGTTTCGCTGGTTAAACGCCCTGAGTGTTTATCACGCCACCCATTCCGCTGCGCCGAATTTTGCCTACGAAGCCTGTACGCAAAAGATTTCCGACCCACAGATACAATCTGTAGATTTAACCCGCTGCCGTTATCTGGTGAATGGCTCCGAGCGGGTGCGCTTTGCCACCTTAGAAAATTTTATCCGCCGCTTCGCGCCTACCGGCTTGAAACCCGAAGCACTGGCGATTGGCTATGGCATGGCAGAAACCGTGCTAAAAACCACTGCCAGTTTTGAGCATCAGCGCGTGACCGCTTTGCGCCTCAGTGCCTCTGCTTTGCAACAGCATCAAATGCGCATTTTGCCCGACAGCGCACCCAGTAGCGCGGACGATCTGTACGTGGTCAACTGCGGACGCTCGGCACTCAATACCCGGGTGCGCATTGTCGATCCGCACACGCTGATGCCTTGTGCTGCCGATCAGATCGGCGAGGTGTGGGTAAGCGGCATCACGGTAGCAAAAGGCTATTGGGCGCGCCCCGACGCAACGCAGGAAACCTTCCGCGCCACTCTGCCGGATGAGCCAGACGGCACATTTTTCTTGCGCACCGGTGACTTAGGCTTTCTTCACGAGGGCGATTTATACGTCACCGGACGCATCAAAGAAGTGCTGATTATTCGCGGACAAAATTACTATCCGCAGGACCTAGAGCAGACCGTACAGCAAGCGCATCCCGCGCTGCGGCGTGACGGTGGCGCGGCGTTTTCCATCAATGTTGCCGATGCAGAAGTGTTGGTGGTGATTCAAGAAGTCGAGCGCGAAGCCCTGCGCCGCTTGCAGCCCGAACAAGTGCTGCTGGCAGTGCGTCAAGCGATAGCCGAGCAGCACGGCATTCAGCTTTATGCCCTGATGCTGATCAAGCCCAACAGCTTACCGAGAACCTCTAGCGGTAAAAATCAGCGCGGGCTATGTCGTGCGCAATTTTTAGCCGGTGAATGGGCGCAGCAAGTGGTGTGGCACAATGTGCCGCACGACATTGAAACCCCCGCCGTCGCGCCGCAAGCTGCGTCGATTCCGCTCTCTGCTGCGGCATTGCAAAGCTGGATGCAGCAACGCCTCGCAGCCGTGTTGCGTGTGCCGTTGAGTAGCATTGATCCGACCCTGCCGATGACCGCCTTTGGCTTAGATTCGGTGACTGCGGTATCCCTGTCCGGCGAACTGGCGACTAAACTGGAAACGCAAGTGTCGCCAACGCTGCTGTATGATTATCCGACTATTCAAGGGCTTGCAGAATATTTAGCACTGGGAGCGGCTAATTTGGGAGCGGCTGCTCTGGGAGCGGCTGACTTCCAAGTCAGCCAAAACGGCGGCGCGGCTAATCTGGAGATTAGCCACTCCCAGGTCAGCCAAAACGCCGCCTGCGGCGGC
>CAZOSP010000081.1:0-4704 GCA_964582525.1 uncultured Thiomargarita sp.
CCAATTGAAATTCCTCTGGTTTCACCAATAGCGATACCCTTGGCTTCAGCTTCTCGATACCAACCTTGCACGGTTTCGTACAACATATCATTCATCTCCTGTAATTCGATGATTTCAGGTATAGTCACTTCCGGCACTCGCGCAGGCAACAACACCCGCCGTAGCCACACGGTAAAATCACGGCGCAGTCTTGTTTGCTCAGGCGTTTTAAGCCACTCAACCAAAATACTTAACACCTCTCGCAAATGCGCGATGACCGCTTCGCGGTCGGCTTGACTGCGGCTGTTCTCCAGTCGAAACAACGCTGCCACCAGATTGTGCATGGCGCGCAGTTGCACATCAGAAAAACGCCCTTCATCTAAAATCAGCGATTGCATCTGCGGCAGGTATTTTTCCAATGCCTGCGGCACCTCGGCGATTAAATCGCGGATATTCGCGGGCGTCTGCCAACGCGCTTCACCATTGTAAATCACAATCGGCAAAACGGGCGGCAGCTTGTCGCCTGCGGTGTATTTTTTGGTGTCAATCAAATGCTGATACAACAAGCCGACGTACACCATCAAGCGCACTGGCATGAAAGCATCGGGGGTTGATTGAAATTCAAGCAGTAAAAAAATATATAGATCAGATTCATGCCAGCGTGCTTTCCAGATAACATCATCATGCCGCGCTTTCAAATCGTCGCTGATAAAACTGTCTTTCACCGTCTCAAGCGTGGCAAAATCAATCTCGTTGACCCAATCCTCAGCCACAAAACCGCGCAACAAATCTTCCACCATGCGCGGATGGGAAAATAGGCGTTTATAACTGGGATCGTGTTCGGGCATGGTTTTGAGTGTAGCAGGTTTGCTGATAAGCGTTCACTCCCAACGACAAAAACCTGACAGGTCTTCAAGACCTGTCAGGTTTGAGGGTTGGTGAACAGTTACGCTTGGTGAAATGCCGGCTTATTGCTTCGCCGTGATAAACCGCGCCTCCACTTATTGCAAGCGGTCTATTACCTGCTGGTTATGGGTTTTCAGCGCGGCGATTTCCGCCTGCTGCGCTTGCAGCAACTGATGCAAGCCCTGAATCGCTGCCAATGCCACGCCGTCGAGGTCCACTGTGCTGATGGTTTTGTCATCCTCGCCCAAGCCAAAGGCAGCGCGGAAGTCTTGCGCCATCGGACCGATGTGAAACCGGCAATTTCGGCTTGTTCACAGCGCACCAGGGCGATAGCCAGATGATCCGCCAAGCATTGCCAGTCACCCAGTGCCATTTTTTTGCCCAACAAAGCGGCTTGGGTTTTTTGTTGTAAGTCGGCATCGGTGCCCTGCGTCAAGACCCATTGCGCCATCACCACCGCCGGAAATTTGAACAAGACTTCGACTACATCTTTTAACTGCATCACGGCGGTGACCATCAAGCCGTCTTCCAGCACCGCACGCAAGCGTTGGTATTCGTGCGCAATGGGCGCGGGATAGTCGTTACTCACCGCCTCAAGCCAGTTGAGTTGGGCGGCAATCTGGCGAATCTGTTCGCGGATTTGCGCATCGTTGGCGCGGGTTAAATTCGGCGTGGGATTGGACATAGGTTATTCCTTGAGATGTGGGAGTGCTAATCTCCCGATTAGCACCGCCGCCAACGGCGGCGCGAAATGGCTTGCGCCGTTTTACCTAGTTGCCAAGTGCCACTTGGGAACTAGCGACAAGCGGCTTTCAGCCGCTGTGCTAATCAGGAGATTAGCACTCCCAATCTGCTAAACTAGCACGATTACCCGCCAACAGGAACAATCCCATGCCAACACTCCTCGACATCACCCATCATTTTGACTGCCAACCAGCCAGTCGGGCGGCGGCGGAAGCGTTGCACGACTACTTCCAGCACGGTTTACCCTATCCCATTGCCCATCCCCTGTGGCGGTTGTGCTGGGACGACCAAGGCAATGCCCAAGACATCAGCGAGCTTGGCATTCAGCATCACGCGGTTGGCTGGCTTTACCAAGCCTTTGAAAACTGGCTGCGGCTCACCAGTTTATCGCTGGTGATGGATTATTTACTCAGCCACCAACAGCTTGAACTGCCCGAAGCCACCCAGCAATCCTTGAACAGTGCCTTATACGGCTTGCGTCATCCCTCGTTAGGGCATTGGCAAACGTGGTTGGATGCGGTGGCGCGGGATTTATTCACGCACCCAGACTTTGATCCCTTGCTCAACGGCGTTGCGGCGCAGTACAAACCCCTCAAGCCGCATCTTGACAAGCTGATCGCGCTGCGCAACCAGCTCAATTTAGCCCACGGCGTGATGGGGCTAGACCCCGCCCATGTTCCCAAACTGCTGCAACGTCTTTGCAACGAACTGCTGCCGTTGCTCAACAACAGTCGCTGGTTTGAGGGGCATCCGCTGTATTTGCTGCAACAAGCCCGCACAGAATTGCAAGCCGTTTCTGCTTGGCGCTTGGATCAACCCAGCTTTGACGAATTAGCCCCCGAAACGCTCGATTTAGCCTGGGATTATCGGCTTGGCATCGCGGATTTAGTCTGGACTTTTGGCGCGTTTGAATTTGTTTTGCTCGACTCAGCACGCGGGCTTTGCCAGCCCTTATCGCCGCTGCTGGTAAAAACCTTGGGGCTGGCGGACGACAAATTACAGGCACTCAAACGCGACCATGTGTTTATCTACGCGGGCGACACCGGCAAGCAAATCGTTTACACCGGCATGGGCTATTTTGAGGAAAAAGTGCTTTCCGCCCTCAATATTGATGCCTTAGCGCAATTATTCGCCCTGCGCCGCATTGCGCTGGAAAACATTGACGCGGCGCACTGTAGCGTTGCGGATTTGACCGAACGCGGCAAGCGTTTAAGCCAAGCCTTTATCGCCACCGAACACGACCGCTCTCATTTTAGCCACGAATTACTGGTTGAACCCGCCATCTGGTTACGCCAAGCCGCCAGCTTTACCCGCAGCACCTCCGCCGCCTTGCTGTTGGCGGGACCTTCGGGGATTGGCAAAAGCTGGGCGCTGGCGCGTTGGCTACAATGCCGGCTGGAAACCTCGGACGACCCTGAGCCGGTCTGGATCGCGCTGCCCGTCAGCGGCTACCAACTGCCCGAAGGCATCCAAAAACCGGCTGATTTATTCAAAGCCTTCATGGGCTTTTTGAACCTCGAAGGCGACTGGAAAAGCTGGCGCAAACGGCTGCAAGCACTGGTTGCCCAAGGCTGGCAAGGACGCTTGGTGTTCGTCATAGATGCCGTCAACGAATACCGCGACAACGGCGCACGTCTGTTTCGCGTGATTCAACAAGCCATCCAACAAATCAGTGCCGACCAACCGCTGCCCTGCGTACAACTGCTCTACAGCGTGCGGGCAGAATTTATCACCAGTTACAGCAGCGTCAGCGGCGCGACCAAGCGCATTCTTCCCGATGCCCGCTGGCATTTTTATGAATTTGACCAACCGCGCAAAAACCTCGACGGCGAGATTGAAGCTTGGCTACAACTCAGCACTTGGAATCCCACCGAAATCGCCGAAGCTTACGAAAAATACCGCGCCCAGCCCGACACCGCGCCGCTGACCCCGTTTAGCGCACTTGATAGCAAGTCACTGACCTTACTCGCCCATCCCTACTGGCTATGGCTGGTCTGCCGCGCCTACCACGCCAAACCGCTACCCGCCGACTTGCGCCTGCTACACGTCTATGCCCACTTGCTAGAACGCGAATTATTCGCCGCCGAACAGGCAGCGCGTTGGCAATTCGTGCGCGAACTGCTGGATGTCATGTGGACGCAAGCCACAGCCCTGCCCAGCATAGACCAATTAGCCCAAGTGCCGAGCCTACGTGCCGACATCCTCAACGCCGAGCCAAACGGCATTGTCTCGCAACTGCAACAATGCCACCTGCTGCGCTATCAAGACCTGCCCGCGCTGGGACTGTCGCAACGCGGCTTGCGCTTTAGCCAAGAAGGCTTGGCGGAATACGCCCTGAGCGAAAGCTGGTTGCGCCAACAAAGCGACGACGCGGTGTTTTTCGCCTTACCATTTTGGCAAGACCTGGCGGCGAAAATCCCTGCCTTTCCCCTTGCCGCAGGCGCGGGTATCACCCTGCTGCTGCGCCTAGCAAGTGCCAACCCGCAACGCGTGGCGCACTGGCTGCTGGCATTGGCAGCGCATTTTGACGAGGATTTTCAAGACGCGGTGCTGTTCCCGGTACTGGCAAGCGATATACGTCAAGACGGCGATCTGGTCGCACGGCTGCTAACAGCCAACGCCGATGCCAGCCCATCCCTAGGGGCGTTTTTTCATTCCTTGGGGGTTTATTATGATCACACCCAATGGCAATGGCTGGCTAAACCCGCCTATCAACGCGCGGTGGAAATGCGTCAACAGCTATTACAACAAGCCCCCGAACGGGTGGATTTGGCGCAAGATTTAGGCGGCAGTTGCAACAATCTGGCGGGGTTTTTAGCAGCCCAAGGCGACAGCGCGGCGGCGCGGCGGCTGTATGAACAATATTTTGAAATTAGTACCCGCCTGAGTGCCGCCCATCCCGAACGGGTGGATTTGGCGCAAGATTTAGGCAGCAGTTGCAACAATCTGGCGGTATTTTTAGCAGCCCAAGGCGACAGCGCGGCGGCGCGGCGGCTGTATGAACAAGCCTTGGAGATTGGTAGCCGCCTGAGTGCCGCCCATCCCGAACGGGTGGATTTGGCGCAAGACTTAGGC
>CAZOSP010000081.1:4804-17627 GCA_964582525.1 uncultured Thiomargarita sp.
CCCGAACGGGTGGATTTGGCGCAAGACTTAGGCATCAGTTGCAACAATCTGGCGGTATTTTTACAAGCCCAAGGCGACAGCGCGGCAGCGCGGCGGCTGCATGAACAAGCCTTGGAGATTCGTAGCCGCCTGAGTGTCGCCCATCCCGAACGGGTGGATTTGGCGCAAGACTTAGGCACCAGTTGCAACAATCTGGCGTTGTTTTTAGCAGCCCAAGGCGACAGCGCGGCAGCGCGGCGGCTGTATCAACAAGCCTTGGAGATTGATAGCCGCCTGAGTGCCGCCCATCCCGAACGGGTGGATTTGGCGCAAGACTTAGGCATCAGTTGCAACAATCTGGCGGAGTTCTTAAAAGCCCAAGGCGACAGCGCGGCGGCGCGGCGGCTGTATGAACAAGCCTTGGAGATTCGTACCCGCCTGAGTGCTGCCTATCCCGAACGGGTGGATTTGGCGCAAGACTTAGGCATCAGTTGTGGCAATCTGGCGAGATTTTTGAGATTCCAAGGCGACAGCGCGGCGGCTGCATGAACAAGCCTTGGAGATTAGTACCCGCCTGAGTGCCGCCCATCCCGAGCAGGTGAATTTGGCGCAAGCCTTAGGCACCAGTTGCAACAATCTGGCGGTATTTTTAGAAGACCAAGGCGACAGCGCCGCGGTGCGGCGGCTGTATCAACAAGCCTTGGAGATTCGTAGCCGCCTGAGTGCCGCCCATCCCGAACGGGTGGATTTGTTATTGGACTTGTGTATTTCGCAAGCGAATGGCTTGCTGTTTTATGAACAGCAGGGGAGCGTGGCTGCCTATGCGGCATTGCGCCCCCAGTATCGCCAACAGGTCAAGCAACTGGCGCAACGCTTGCCCAAGCATCCGCAAACCCAGCCGTTGTTGGATGTAGAGCAAAGATTACCGGCGCAATTATCAAGTACCGCCGCGACCTAGCTGGGGGGGTTGTGGGCATCGGTATTCTCCTCGCTATCGGTTGGGGGGTGTATCAATTCGCTATATGGATGATGGGGTGGATCAAGCGGCGCGGGTCGGTAGTTTGCCCGCGCAAGGCTGTCATCGTACAGACCGCAACGCGGTCAGGACGGCATTCCTAAAAGTGGCACTTGGGAACGAGGGCAACTCATACCTTGCCCGCGTCGCGGGCTACATGGATACAGAGCTTTAGTGCTTGCTTTTGCAAACTAAAATGGTTAGGATACGCGGCTTCGATTTTATCTGCCGTCGCGCACATAACTTCTGCTGACAAGACTATGAGGAGACTAGAGGTATGCGTAATATATTGATTGCCGGTAACTGGAAAATGAATGGCTCTAGTGTCAGTGTGCAAGCCCTGCTAGAAAGTCTAAAACAAGGCATGGACAGCGTAAGCAATGCCGATGTCGCCGTCTGCGCGCCTTTCGTTTACCTCGCGCAAGTGCAAAATGTGTTAGCCGATTCGGCACTGAGTTGGGGCGCGCAAAACTTGTCTGAACAAGCGTCTGGGGCGTTTACCGGTGAAATTTCCGCCCGCATGTTAAATGACTTTGGCTGCAAATATGTGATTATCGGTCACTCCGAGCGTCGCATTCTGTACGGTGAAAGTGATGAGCTGGTAGCTCAAAAATTTGCAGCGGCGCGCCAAGCGGGCTTAACCGCTATTGTTTGCGTCGGCGAGTTGCTAGAAGAGCGTGAGGCGGGCGATACTGAAAAAGTTGTTGGTCGCCAACTTGATGCGGTGATTTTACGCAATGGCGTAGCTGCTTTAGCTGATGCCGTTATTGCTTACGAACCGGTCTGGGCAATTGGCACGGGCAAAACCGCCAGCCCTGAACAAGCCCAACAAATTCATGCTTTTATTCGACAACGCATCGCTGCGCAAAGCATGGATGTTGCGGAGAAAATACAAATTCTTTATGGTGGCAGCATGAAACCCAGCAACGCACAGGAATTGTTAGCTATGGCTGACATTGATGGCGGCTTGGTGGGCGGCGCATCCTTAAAAGCAGAAGACTTCTTGGCTATTTGTACTGCCGCTCCTGCTCAATAATCAATTACATAGCTAGGTTTTTTATTTATGAGTGCTTTTTTTCACGTTCTTCAGATTTTACTTGCCATCGGCTTGATTGGCTTGGTTTTGATCCAACATGGTAAGGGGGCGGATGCGGGTGCGGCTTTTGGTAGCGGTGCATCCGGTACCGTCTTCGGTAGCCAAGGCTCCGGCAATTTCCTGTCTCGCACAACTGGCTTTCTGGCTGCATTATTTTTTATTAACAGCTTGATTTTAGCTTATTTTAGTGCGCAAATATCAGAGCCTGAAAGCGTCATCAACAGTCTGCCGGTTCAAGAAGCTCCCGCGCCTGCGCCGATCACTGACCTGCCGCTGTTTCCCACTGGCGAATCTGTGCCTGCACAGATGCCGGAACTCCCCGCTGTACCGACCGAATCACCCGCAGAGACAGCCAAACAAGAATAAACACTTTTTTGTATTAAAAAACTTTGCTAGAATCTTTGAAGTTCCGCCTACACACTAAGTGTAGGCGCACGCCGATGTGGTGAAATTGGTAGACACGCTATCTTGAGGGGGTAGTGGCGTAAGCTGTGCCGGTTCGAGTCCGGCCATCGGCACCATTTTTTTATCTCTCCAAAAGCCCCATACACATTTTCATCTCACCAATCAAAGCCGCCCATTTAACACTTCTCTGACGAAAGGTACGGTCAAGCGCCGTTTACTCGCCAGCGACGCATAATCGATACGCTCAATCCAATTAATTAAGGTTTTAAGATTGGTCGGGCAGTGTTTTAGCAAATACATGGCAACCGCTTCAGATAAATCCATACCCAATTCTGCCGAATAGTTTTTCATCACCTTTAACTTGCTTTCATCGGGCAAGGCTTCCAGCATAAACACACTGTCCCACGCCAAGCGAGAGACTAAATCCGGCAACTGCAAACCCAATGCTTTAGGTGCAGCAACCGCGCTGATGACCAAAGGCGTATGGGATTCGCGCAGGTGATTAAACAAAGAAAACAAAGCCCATTCCCAATTTTCCAAGCCCGCAATCAAATGAATATCATCAATACACACTAAATCCAGTTGATCTAAGCCTTCTAAAACATCGGGGGAAAATTCGCGTAATTCAGAGAAAGGGAGGTAAACAGGGGTGGCGTTGTGTTGTGCAACACATTTGCAGGCGGCTTGCAGGAGGTGCGTTTTACCGGTGCTGCCGCTACCCCAAAGATAGAGGCACTGCCCATGCTCGCCGTGAAGCAATTGCAGCAATGCTTGATAAGCCAATTGATTGGGTTCAGCTTCGTAATTGCTGAAAGAATACGTCGGAACTTGCCAGTTAAAAATCAAAGGTAGTTGTATGGGCATGGTTCTTTTATACACTCTTGGTAGAGAACAAAACCCGATTGTGCCTGAAAGAAAACTTTTTTGCAAAATGTCAAGCTAAAAAACTTTTTTTGCATATCTCATCGGCAGTGCCAGCTCACTCTCATAGTGAACTTGAAAAATTTCTTATATATACTGCGCCCTGCCTGAAACCTGCGCTGTAGGGTGTGCGACATCTTTTCGTCGCGCACGCGGGATGCTGGCGGGATGCACGGCGGGATGCACGCACGATGATGGCACGCTGCCGAGCTTCGCGTTCGCGCCACAAAAAGACCTGGCGCAAACCCTACTCTAAAGAATTGATTAAACAGCCATTTGCCTTTCATTCATAAGGGTTAAAATCACAGACTATGCAAGCCTCTCTCAACCAAGAACACATTAACAAAGCCATTGATATTGTGCAAAAAATGCGTGAAGAAATCGGTCGTGCTGTGATTGGACAAGAAGACGTTATTGAAGAAGTGCTGATTGCTTTACTCGCCGCCGGACATGTTTTAATTGAAGGCGTGCCGGGGCTGGGGAAAACCCTGCTGGTGCAGGCTTTAGCAAAAACCTTTGAAGGCAATTTTGCACGCATCCAATTCACCCCCGATCTGATGCCCAGTGATGTCACCGGACACGCGCTGTACGACATGAAAAGCGAATCCTTCCACATCCGCAAAGGACCGGTTTTCACGCATTTACTGTTGGCAGATGAAATCAACCGTGCGCCCGCCAAAAGCCAAGCTGCCTTGCTAGAAGTCATGCAGGAACAGCAAGTGACCATTGAAGGCAAAGGTTTCGCCGTGCCGCCGCCTTTTATGACGCTTGCCACGCAAAACCCGATTGAGCAAGAAGGCACTTATCCGTTGCCTGAAGCCCAGCTTGACCGCTTTTTGTTCAAAATTCACATTGCTTACCCGCGCCAAGCCGAAGAAATCGCCCTGCTCAAGCAAGTCACCTCGGCAAAAAGCGGCGAAAAACTGGATGTCAGCCGCGTCAATCAAGTCATCAAAGCCGACAGCGTAGTAAGCCTCCAACGCATCGCCGCCAGCCTACAAATTGATGAAAAAATCTATGAATATGTGGTGAACATTGTCGCCGCAACGCGCTCGTGGCAGGGTATCAGCATGGGCGCGGGACCGCGTGGCAGCATCGCCCTGATCCGCGCCGCTCGTGCGCAAGCACTGTTAGCTGGACGCGCATTTGTGCTACCCGATGATATTAAAAACATCGCACTGGCAACCTTGCGCCACCGCATCGCTCTGTCGCCCGAACTAGAAATCGAAGGGATGGCAGTCGATAACGTCCTGCAAGCCGTGCTGGAAAAAATTCCTGCCCCCAGAGTATGATATACCGTGCCCTGCCTGAAACCTGAAGCTCAGGGATATTTTTAACTCAGGTTACGCGGTGAGTGCTTTTTGCTTGCGGCGTATCGCCAATGTCTTTTTGCAATCCCGCTTTAGGATCGTTATAAACCTCTAAATCTAAAGCGTTTTCAGTTTTTGCCACCAGACAAGTGACAGTCGCGTCGCCAGTGACATTGACGGCGGTGCGGATCATGTCGAGCAGTCGATCTACGCCGATGATGAGCGCGATGCCTTCGATCGGTAAGCCGACTTGCCCTAGCACCATCGCCAGCGTAATCAAACCTACGCCCGGCACGGCGGCAGTGCCGACGGAGGCGAGTGTGGCGGTTAAAATCACCAGCAGATACTCGACTAGCCCTAACTCAATGCCATAGACGTTAGCGATGAAAACGGTGGCTACGCCCTGCATAATCGCGGTGCCGTCCATGTTAAGGGTCGCGCCTAGCGGCAGGGTGAAAGAAGAAACGGTTTGATTAACCCCTAAGCGTTCTTGCACCACTTTGAAGGTGATGGGCAGCGTTGCTGCACTGCTGGCGGTGCTGAAGGCGAAGGCTAACATGGGGTGAATTTTTTTGAAGAAGGTCAAGGGGTTGACGCGCACGAACAGGCTTAAAATGAGGCTAAATGTGCCGAAGCCGTGTAGCAGTAGCGCGGTCACCATGACGAGGAAATAAGTGAGCAATGGGAAAATCAGATCAAGTCCTTGTTCAGCAAAGGTTTTTGCTATTAGACAGAAGACTCCGTAGGGAGCAAGTTTCATAATAATCTGTATCATTTGCATAATGACTTCATTTAAATCGGTGAAGAAGTTATACACATGTTTGCCGCGCTCGTCTGCCAGTGTAATGGCTATGCCAAATAAAATAGCGAATATAATGATTTGCAGCATATTTCCGGATGCCATTGCTTGAATAGGATTTTGTGCCACCATGTCGATAATCACTTGCGTGACTGGCGGGGCGGGTTTTGCTTCAAATTGCACGGTGGAGTCGCCGATGTCAAAACCACTGCCCGGTGCAATGGTGACGGCAATGGTTAGGGCGATGCTAATGGCTAGGGCGGTGGTGATGAGGTAAAACAACAGGGCTTTGCCGCCAATGCGCCCCAAGGCTTTGATGTCGCCTAATGCGGTCACGCCGCAGACTAAGGAGACAAAGACTAAAGGCACGACCATCATTTTAAGAGCGTTGACAAAAATTGTTCCAATGACGAGAAAAATTCCGCCCGTCAAGAGAAGCTCTACCAGTGCTACTTCCTTGAAAAACAGGTTAATGACTATTCCCGATATGCCGCCCAGTAGCATGGCAAGCATGATATGTGTGGTTAAATTGTTTTTTTGCTGATTGTTGGGGCGTTCTGTTGCCGTTGTCTTAGTCTTTGCCATGATGGTTCTCCGCATGGATAATTGTCTTAAAATCAGTCATAATTCGCGCTTTTAATTTCTCAGTGAGTTAATGAAAGCGTATGAACAATAGCATAAAAAGTGATAATACCGTGTGGCATCATGCCACCGTTACCCGTGAGCGGCGTGCTGCCTTAAACGGACATCGTAGTGTTTTACTGTGGTTTACCGGGTTGTCGGGCGCGGGTAAATCGACCTTGGCGCACGCCTTAGAGGAGTCTTTGCATCAAGAAGCCTGCCGTACTTTTGTGTTGGACGGCGATAATGTGCGGCATGGCTTGTGCGGAGATTTGGGCTTTTCTGATGCCGATCGCATGGAAAATATCCGCCGCATTGCGGAGGTGAGCAATTTGTTTATTGAAGCCGGCGTGATTACCTTAACCGCGTTTATTTCGCCATTCCGTGCGGATCGGCAAAAAGCTCGTGAATTGGTCGGGCAGAACAATTTTATTGAAATTTATTGTCAATGCGATTTGGATATTTGCGAACAGCGCGATGTGAAAGGTTTGTATAAGCTTGCGCGTCAAGGCGAAATTAAGCACTTCACGGGGATTTCTTCACCTTACGAAGCCCCAGAAAACGCCGAATTATGTATCGACACCGGTACCTTAGAATTGGAAGCCTGTGTGAAAATAATCCTAGATTATCTGCATGAACGCGGCATTCATACACGCAAAGCCGTGACTTGAAATGGACTAAATGGTTAATAGTTCAGGTCATGCGGTGGGTGTTTTTCGCACCACATGGCTTGGCTTGGTACAATGCCCCTGCAAATCCAGACTGGGCTGAAGTGATTTTTTACGTGCCACAGGTTTAAAACCGCCATTAAAAATGCAAAAGGTAGTCTGTCATGTCTCAAGTAAACCCAGTACAAGCCGCCATACAAAACATCCCGATTAACACTATTTTGCAAGGCAGTTGTATTGAAATGCTTAAAACGTTACCGGAAAAATCCGTTGATTTAATTTTTGCTGATCCCCCGTACAATCTTCAATTGCAAAATGCACTCATGCGACCTAATCAAACAGTCGTTGATGCGGTTAATGATGAATGGGATCAATTTGATAGTTTTGCCCAATACGATCAGTTTACTCAAGAGTGGTTAAGTGCTTGCCGTCGAGTGCTGAAAGATAATGGTTCCATTTGGGTCATTGGTTCGTACCATAATATTTTTAGGGTGGGAACCTGCATGATGGATTTGGGGTATTGGATATTGAATGATGTCGTTTGGCACAAAACCAACCCAATGCCCAACTTTCGGGGAACAAGATTTACTAATGCGACTGAGACATTAATTTGGGCTAAGAAATCTTCCACTCAGAAAAAATATACATTCAACTACCATGAAATGAAAAATTTGAATGAAGAAAAACAAATGCAGAATGTGTGGTATATCCCTTTATGTACCGGGATTGAAAGATTAAAAGTAAATGATAAAAAAGCCCATTCTACACAAAAACCAGAGGCATTATTATATCGGGTTATCTTAGCCTCAAGCAATCCGGGGGATATTGTGCTTGACCCGTTTTTTGGTTCTGGTACGACCGGTGCAGTTGCTAAGAAACTAAAACGACATTTTATTGGTATTGAAATGGAGCGAAAATATATAGATATTGCAACCCAACGTATTGCAAATATTTCCCCACCTTTGTTTGCAGCAGACCTACTTGTTACAGCTTCAAAAAGAAATTTACCGCGTGTCAGTTTTGGTCAACTCCTAGAAACGCAGTATCTTACGGTAGGTCAACGCTTGTTTTCCAAATCACGCAAACATTCTGCCGAAATTAAAGCTGATTCGCAGTTAATGACAGAGGGTTATATTGGCTCTATACATAAAGTGGCAGCAAAACTATTAGAAAAATCAGCTCATAATGGCTGGGATTTTTGGTACTATGAAGATGAGACCGGTCAACTTGTTTGTATTGATGAACTTCGTAGTGCATATCGTAATGAACATCACTGGGTATAACTATGGATAATAATGTAAAGCACTTGGTACAAGAGGCTATTCTTGAAATTATTCACAACAGTTTTGCAATACCTCAAGCAAAAATTCATTGTATCCCAATAAACTATTGCTTCTTACTGATAACTAAAGTGCATCAATTATGTAATAAACCCGACGTAAGGTAACCGTTCACTCCCCCGCTTAAAAACCTATCAGGTTTAAGAAACTCAATTAGACATCATGGTGAAAAATGTTTTGGTTTTTAAATTTTTTTAGCTTAAAAACGCTGCGTTTTCGCGTTTTCGCGCCCACTCAACACGCACAACAGATGGCTTTGCGTATATTTTTTTGTCTGGCACTGGGTTTACTTTTCACTGTGCAAAGCGTCCAAGCGGCACTGGAGGCGCATCTGGATCGTATGGAAATCCAAGACACGGAAACAGTCAACTTGCGCATTATTGCTGACCAGCAGATACAGGGCGTAGAACCCGATTTAACCCCGCTACAAAAAGATTTCGACATTCTTCATCAAGGGCAAAGCACTGCTGTACACATTGTCAATGGGAAACAAACAGCGAACACCACTTGGAGCATTACTCTCGCCCCCAAACGCAGCGGCAAGCTAACCGTGCCTTCTGTGCAAGTGGGCAAACAACAGACACCTAGCAATGTGCTTATTGTGCGTCCCGTGCAAAAAATCGATAAAGATGGACAGCCCATATTATCCGATGTGTTGCTGGAAGTCAGTGTTGAGCCGTCTGTGGCTTATGTGCAGAGCCAGTTGACCTATGTGATTAAACTCTATCACGCAGTCTCTCTACGTTCCGGCAGCTTAACGCCGCCGCAACCCAGCAACGCGCTGGTGCAAAAACTCGGCGAGGATGTGAGCTACGAAACGCAGCGACAAAATCGCCGCTATCGTGTCGTTGAGCAACGCTACGCGCTGTTTGCCGAACAAAGCGGCACATTAGAGATTCCGCCCGTGGTGTTTCAAGGTACGGTGATTGATCCCAGTCAGCGACAACGCTCGCGACTCTCGCCCCTGTTCGATGACATGTTTGATGTGGGCGGCACAAAATCTGTGCGGCTGCGCTCCGACGCGCTCAGTATTGACATTAAACCGCGTCCTAACGAATTTCTCGGCAACGACTGGCTGCCCGCGCAAGCGGTTGTTTTACAAGAAACTTGGTCAGATGATCCGCCAACATTTCAAGTTGGCGAACCGATTACCCGCATTTTAACCCTGCAAGTGCGCGGCTTGCTTGCCCAACAACTGCCGGATATTGAGCAAGGCTTGCCGCCGATGCTCAAAGCCTATCCGGATCAGCCCAAACTAGAATCCATGCTGGACGGCAAGACAATCATCGGACAACGCCAACAAAGCGTCGCGCTCATTGCCACGCAAGCCGGCACGCTCACTTTGCCGTCTATCGAATTGGCTTGGTGGGATACGCAACAGGCAAAAACCCGTTATGCACGCTTGCCGGAACGCCAAATCAACGTGCTGCCAGCGGCGCAAACAGCTATGCCCGCCACCACAACCCCCTTGCCCGCTTTACCTGCAATGCCCGCGCAGCCCCCGCAACCCCCTCCCCCTGCTGAAGGGCAGACAGCCCTTGCCTCTGCCGGCTTTTATCCGTGGCTCAGTGCCGCTTTAGGACTCGGCTGGCTGGCGACTCTTTTGCTCTTCTGGTTCAAACCGCGCACAATGCCCCCTGCACCTGCGGCACAAGATCAATCTGCACCGCATCGCCGCGCTGCTTTGCAAGCCATTGAAAAAGCCTGTAAAAATAATCAGGCAGGTGGCGCACGGCAGGCTTTGCTAGCGTGGGCGGCTGCCAGCTTTCCGCAACAGCATTTTAATCATTTAGGTGCGGTGGCGGATTGTCTAGCAGAACCAACCGCAAAAGCGGCTTTAGCCGATTTGGATCGACATCTGTATGCGCAAACTGCACAAAAACAGGAACACTGGCAGGGCGAGGTGTTTTGGCGGAAAATTAAACCCAGCTTGTCGGCTAACGCGACAGTAAAAACCGCGCATCCTCCTCTCGCTGCGTTATATCCCGCGTATGAATAATTGGCAAAAAAACCTGCTCCACATCAATGTAAGCCCTCAATTCTTAAAGAAACCTCATGCTCAAAATTGCACTTTCAAAAGGTCGTATTTTTCAAGAAACCCTGCCGTTGCTTAAACAAGCCGGGATTGAACCACTAGACGATCCCGACACTTCTCGTAAGCTGATTCTCGACACCAACCGCGAAGATGTGAAATTAGTCATTATCCGCGCTTCTGACGTGCCAACCTATGTGGAATACGGTGCGGCTGATATAGGGGTGGCGGGAAAAGACGTGTTAATGGAATACGCTGCGCAGGATTTATACGAACTGGTGGATTTGAACATCGCCCGCTGCAAATTAATGACCGCCGCGCCTATTAATGTAGCCAGGCGAACAGGGCGTTTGCGTATTGCCACTAAATATATCAATATTGCCAAACGCTTTTACGCCGACAAAGGCGAACAAGTGGAAGTCATTAAGTTGTATGGTTCAATGGAACTCGCGCCGCTGGTAGGTTTAGCCGATTACATTGTGGATGTGGTGGATACCGGCAACACCTTACGCGCCAACGGACTAGAACCCAAAGAACATATTGCCGACATCAGTTCGCGCTTGGTGGTCAACAAAGCTTCCATGAAAATGAAGCATCTTATGGTTAAGCATTTAGTTGAGCAAATCGCCGCTGCGGTAAAATAACATCATGCCACGGGTAGATTTTTATTTATTACAAGCCTCCTGCAATCAGCAGCGCGAGCTATTCGTCTGTCGCTTAGTGGATAAAATCTGGCGGCAGGGGCATCGGGTATATATCCATACGGGCGCACACAACCGAGCCGTGCAGTTGGATAAATTACTCTGGACCTATCAAGATGATAGCTTTGTGCCACATGATCTCTACCCGGCACGGCAAGATTCTCGCGCACCTATCCGAATTGGTGCCGGTGAGGATAATTTTTGGTCGCAAGCCGATGTTTTAATTAATCTCAGCGACACGGTGCCGGCGTTTTTCACGCAAGTCGAGCGCGTTCTCGAAGTGCTAAACCAAGAACCGTGTATCAAAGCGCAGGGACGCGAGCGTTATCGTACTTATCGCGAAGCGGGCTTTATGCCGCAAGAGCCGATTAAAATTCAATGCTAGCTTTTCGCAAAAACCTCTTGTGCCGATTTAACCATGGGCACTTCCAAGCAACGCCGGCGTGACGAGAATTGCAAAATCCTGTGAGCGCATAACCAAAGACGTGCCGAAAACACGGCGTGTCGTTTTGGGATTATCTGGGGTGATCGCATAAAAGCCAGCAGAGAGACCTCCACCATCTGAACCCATGCGCAATCGCTTATTTAGCATGGGTTATTGAGAAGTTACCAGACCATCACCTATCACGGCATAGGCAGTGACGACCATGAATAATCTTTATCAAGACCACGATTTTGGCATTAGTACCATTGACACCGCTTATTTGCGTCCGCAGCTGGCTGCCAGCCATTTAATTGTGCAGAACGCTCATGCGGCTTTTGTTGATACAGGCAGCAACTTTTCAGTGCCTAATCTGTTGCGAGTATTGGCAGAAAAAAGCATTACGCACGACCATGTTGATTATGTGATTGTCACGCATGTGCATTTAGATCATGCGGGTGGCGCGGGTAAGCTGATGCAATTGTTCCCCAATGCACAGCTTGTTGTGCATCCGCGTGGTGCGCCGCATATCATGGAACCCAGTCGTTTGATGGCGGGCGTTGAAGCTGTCTATGGCAAGCAGCGAAGCGCGCAATTATACGGTGAGGTGCTGCCAGTAGATGCCGAGCGGGTGATTCAAGCGGGCGAGCATTTTGAGTTGGATTTTCAAGGGCGATTGTTGTTGTTTTTAGATACGCCGGGTCATGCTAAACATCATTTTTGTGTGTGGGACGAAAGCAGCCGCAGTATTTTTAGTGGCGACACCTTTGGCTTGTCTTACCCTGCTTTTGATACGCCAAAAGGCGCGTTTATTTTGCCGACCACGACTCCCGTACAGTTTGATCCGGGGGCTTTACATGCGTCTTTGAGACGTTTAATGGAACTCAATCCGGCGCAGATTTTTCTCACCCATTATGGCAAAGTAGATCGGGATTTGCCGCGTTTGGCTGACGATCAACATGAGTTGATTGAGGAATTTGTGCGCTTAACCCGGATTGCCTGTGAGCAAAGCACTAAACAAGCGCGTCACGCCTGCCTAGTTGAGCGTATCACTGTGCTGCTGCTGGAACGCCTAGAGGCGCATGGCTGCACTTTGCCGGCAACTGATAGCCAAGCTTTGCTGGAAATGGATATTGAATTAAATGCGCAAGGTTTGGCGTTTTGGTGGGATAGAACGCAAGCTATTGTGAGTTAAACACCAACATCGCTGCCCGTCATTGACCTGCGCCAACCCTTTGAATCTAAAATTATACTGCCCCACCTAAAACCTCACTGCCATTAAGTGAGTGGCAAAACGCCTCTGGGAGTGCGGGTCTCCAGACCCGCACAAGCGGCTTTCAGCCGCTGCGCTAATCAGGAGATTAGCACTCCCAGCCTTAACTTAACGGCAGTGACCTAAAACCTGAAGCTCGGAATTTTGATAAAGCACTTCAAACCCAAGTATTTGCAGCAAACTTGATAACCGACATTCCGCACACCCTAGACAACAAAAAATATTTCCCTATATCAGAGTCT
>CAZOSP010000082.1:0-17503 GCA_964582525.1 uncultured Thiomargarita sp.
TGTGCCGTAGCTAATGTTTGTTGTTGAGCCTGATAACGCATAATGTCTTCTTTGCTCACGCGGTTGCCTTGATGCGGCACTTGCTGGGGATCAATGCCTTGCTGATAAGCCAAGCGTCGTACTGATGGGCTGGTTTTTGGCGGGATGGCAGACGTAGGCGGCGGTGCTGTGGGTCGGGGTTTGTCGCCGCTGGCTGCGACCCGCAATAAAGCAATCACTTCATTGCTGCTGACAGAACTGCCGTTGTCTTTGAGGATTTCAGCCATTTCGCCCGCTTCTGGGGCGACCACTTCAAGCACCACTTTATCCGTCTCAATATCGATTAGTTTTTCTTGCGCATCGACTCCATCGCCGACTTTTTTCTGCCACTGCATCAAAATGGCTTCGCTGATGGATTCAGCCAATGCTGGCACTTTGATTTCTAGTAATGCGTGCGCGGCTGCCGGTGTTGCCGTAGCAGCGGCTGCGGGCGCGGCTGTTTGGCTGGGATCCGTCTCTAAATACGCGATAACCTCGTCGCTATCGAGCAACTCGCCCACTGATTTTAAGCATTTTTGTAAACGTCCGGCTTGCGGCGCGACAACTTCTAACACGACCTTATCGGTTTCTATATCAACGATTTTTTCTTCGGCATTCAGCCAGTCGCCTGCTTGTTTATGCCAAGCCATGACAGTTGCTTCAGAAATGGATTCAGCCAGTACCGGTACTTTAATGTCGATGCGCACAGATAATCTCCCTTAGTTGTCTTAGGGCGTTGCCCTAAGCTATATAAATAACGCCCTTACAGGGGGCTACAAACACGAATATGAAGCATAGCTAGTCAAAAGGCAGCGGAGAATGCACTTGATCGTCAGTCGCATACACTCGGCAGGCGCACGGTGAAGGTGCTGCCTTTAGCTGATTCGCTTTGAACGCTAATGCTGCCACCCATCAACTGACAAAAACGCTGACAAATCACCAAGCCTAAACCCACGCCGCCGTACTGCCGTGTTGATGAGCCATCCACTTGAGAAAAAATTTGAAACAGCTTTGCTTGATCTTCCGGGCGAATGCCAATGCCGGTGTCTTTGACACGCAACACCACCCACGGCTTATCGTAGATCGTTTTCACCTGCGCCCGCACCGTGACGCTGCCGTTGACGGTAAATTTGTTGGCATTGTTGAGCAGGTGCATGAGCACTTGACGCAGACGCACCGGATCAGTGCGCATGAGACGTTGTTCGCTGTCGTATTCGAGTTGTAAGCTGTTTTCGCGTTTAGCAAACAAGGGGCGGATGGTGTTCATGCTGTTGTCAAGCAGTTCGTGCAAATCAAATTCAGTCGCTACGATATTGATCTGTCCGGTTTCTAAGCGAGAAATATTGAGAATATCCTCAATCAATTCCAGCAAGTTATTGCCGGAACTATTAATTTTTTCTAACAAATCGACCACATCAGTGATTTCCAACATCGGATCATCAGTAAAATGCTCATGTAAAATGTCACTGTAGCCAATCACGGCATTTAACGGCGTGCGTAATTCGTGGGAAATATTGGCTAAAAACTGTGATTTAATGCGGCTCGCTTCCATCGCCTTATCACGCGCTTCAAGCAAGGTCGCCGTGCGCTCGGCAACCCGTGTTTCCAGCGTTTCATTGGCTTCGTTGAGCGCGTCCATCGTCAGACTTAAAACCTGTTCGCGGCTCATAATCCGATACACGATCAGCATAATAATGGCGACGCATAATGAAACTGCCAAAATCGCCAATAGCAACACCTGTTGACGAGTCTGCGTAAATGACTCTTTGGCTTCTCGATAAATAGGGGCTTGCATGAGGTTATCAGGGCTGTTGCGCAAGCTCACCCAGTGACTCAAAAGCTTCTCGTGAGCATGGCGTACACGCTGCATCACATGGATCGCCGGCGAGCGTTTGCCCGCACGGGCTAAATGCAGAGCTTCTTGCAGCAGGCAACGAATGCTGTTTAGCTGCGGCTGAAAAGAGGCATCAACAGTCGGTTTTTCCGCTTTCAAGCCAAATAAAATCAACTGGTCTTGCATACGTTGGTGTTGCACATTATCAAAATTAAAGGCTTCCCAAGCTTCTTCTATAGCAAAAACATCTTCCATTTCAACAATCATGTGCGCCTGCTCTAATTGTTCGCGCATCAAATCTTGCGATTTAAGCAACAAGCGTTGTTTCGTTTGCTGTTCAACAATCATCACCGCGAGACGCTCATTCACACTATTTAAGCTATGCAAACCCGCGAGGGTAGCCAGCACCAGACTCAGCAGGATAATCAAAAAACCGCCAATCACCAAGAAAGCCTGTTTCATGCCTGCATTTATTTTTAATTTCATAGGGTTATCAATTATTTGTATAGAGCTAAAGTATCTCATCTGTAGTTTTTGAATACTGCCTTAAGACTGCCAGTCCTTTAAGGACTGGCAGTCTTAGCAACGCTAAGACCTTCTAGGTTTTGAAAACCTAGAAGGTCTGAATTCTATAAACGCGCCCTTCCTGTTGAATACGATGCAGTAATTGTTGTCGGGACTGGTCTAAATCGGTTTTCTCGCTCAATACAAAACAGCGAAACAAATCCATCTGTAAGGTTTTAGCATACAGCAATTCTCCCGTAGTGATAATTTGGTACTGCATAACGGTACTGGCGGTGCGTAAATCAATTAAATCAATATCGTTATTCAATTTTTCCGCTAATAAATTGGCTAATTGCCACAGTTGTAACGGTTGAACAGTGCGCGCTGTTAATACCGCTAAATCTAAATCGCTATCAGCGCGGGCAGTTTGTTTTATTTGACTACCAAAAGCGTAAATAGCGATTAAATCAGGTAACTGTTCAATGAAATAATCAGTAATCACTTTTTTTTGGCAAACTTGCTGCTTAAAGTCGAGTTTAAAGTCAAGTTTCATGGCTTAAATCGTTTTAATCTGGCTGTGGGCGGATAGCCGCTTAAAAACCTGCTCACCATTGATTTTCACGCTATCATTGGCAATCTGAATGACAAAACGCCAGGCGCTTTGGCTGGCTTGTTCAGGGCTGGACTTTATACACCTCAATGTGACTAACATGAAAATTCTGAAGCTCTCTTTGTTGAATCTCAATTCCTTGTACGGTCGTCACGAGATTGATTTTACCGCACTTCCTTTCACAAATTCGGGTTTATTTGCGATTACTGGCGAAACCGGCGCGGGTAAAACGACGCTGTTAGATGCCATGACGTTAGCCCTGTTTGGGCGCGTGGCGCGAGCCTGTGATCCCAGTGAATTAATGAGCCACGGCAGTGCCGAAAGTCATGCAGAAATTGATTTTCAAGTCAAAGGTCAAAGCTATCGCGCCAGTTGGAAAATACGCCGCGCCCGACATAAAGCCGACGGCAAGCTACAATCAGTGAAACGCGAGTTAGCCAAACTTGACGGCGAAATTTTGGCGGAAAAAGTGCGCGAAGTGGATGCGCAAATTATCCAATTATTGCAACTCGATTTTGACCAATTCACCCGTTCGGTACTGCTGGCACAAGGACATTTTGCCAAATTTTTGGACTCGCATAAAAATCAGCGGGCAGAAATTCTGGAAAAAATTACCGGCAGTGAGATTTACCGTCGCCTGTCCGAAGCGGCTTATGAACGCCACAAACAGGAAAAACAAACCCTTGATGACCTCAGCCGCCAAATTGATCCGGAACGCTTGCTTAATCACCCACAGAAGCAGGCTTTACAACAGCAACTCGCTGAATTAAAAGTACAAATTAGCACACTACAGGATCAGCAAAAAAATCTAAACAGTCAACTTGAATGGCAGCGTAACCAAGTTCGCTTACAGCAACGCCAGCAGGATTTGCTGCAAGAACAGCGCGAGTTAGCAACCGCACAAGCTGCTTTTGCTGCGCAACAAAAGCGTTTGCAACAACACCAAACAGCCGCCGTTTTTGTCGCCGATTTGCAGCGTTTAAGCGAAAAACGCGGCGATTGGCTGACGCTCATTAAAGACATGCAAGCCCGCGAGCGGGCGCGAATACACACCCAAAATCAGCAACAACAAGCACAAGTCGCACTGCAAGCTGCGCAAGCGCAGCTCATCCAAGCCCAGCAACAACAAGCCGCGCAAACGCCTTTAATCAATCAAGTGATTGCTTTGGATCACGCCCTCTGTCAACAGTATGAAGACTTGGAAAAAAACCGCCAGCGGCGCAGCGACAGCAAGCAGGCATTACAGCGCACGCAAAACCATTTGGCAGCCGTCGAAACACAGCTTGCAGAGACCCAAAAGCAACTCAGAACAGTGCAGAATTGGCTGTATCAACACGAAAAAGAACAAGGGCTTGCGCTGGATTTGCAGTGGTTGCAAGAGCATTTAGAAAGCTACCAAGAACAACAGCAGCAACAAACCGACCATGCCCAGCAGATGGAGCGGGTTGCCCAACAACAAAGCCGCTTAAAGTCGCAACAAACCGAGCTGCAAGCGGCACAGCAAGCGGCAGCAAACGCGCTGGAAACAGCGCAAGCGCGACATCAAGTTTTGCTAGAACGCGAACAGGCAACGCTGGGCGATAGGAATCCGGAAGCTTTTCAGCAGGCTCTCGATAATGCCCAACAACGGGTGCAACAAAACGAGCAATTGCAAAAACTGGCGCAACAGTGGCAGGACATTGACGCACGCCTTCAGCTTGAGCAAAAAACGCTTGACAGTCTCATGCAGCAAACCGCGCAGCAGACGCAAGCCTGGAGAGAAGAAAAAGCCGCTATGCAGCAGGCAGAAGCCTTGCTGGAAAAACAGCGCGTGATCGTGCAGCAAGCACGCTTGCTTAAAAGTCTGCAACAGCACCGTGCCGCTTTGCGTGAAGGTGAAGCCTGCCCACTGTGCGGGTCGTTGGAGCATCCTTTGGTCAAACAATATGAAGACCACAGCGATAGCGCGGACAAGTCCCTAAAAACTCAAGAAAAAGCCCTAAAAATGCAGCAAAAGCAGCTGGATGCGTTGGCAGCACAGGTGGCGCAAAAGCACACCCAGCAAGCGGCTTTGCAAGAAAAATTGCAACAATGGCAACAGCAACACCGGCAGCTAGACAGCGAGTTTGCGCAAGTGCGGGATAAACAGGGCGAAGCGGATCAGTCTTTAACGCCTCCCCAGTCTGCGGAACTTGCCGATTTAGTCGCCCGCACTATGGCGCGGCGCGATGCTTTGCTACAAGGTCACAACACTTATAAAGCGATCAGCAAAGAACGCCAAGCGCACCCAGATAACTTACTAAAAATTCAGCAAAAACAACAGGATTTACGCAGCGACTTAAGCACTTTAGCGGTCAAGCTGCAAGTCAATATAGAGCAGCACCAGCAGCTCACAAGCCAGCAAAGCAAGCTGCAACAGCAGATTGAACAACATCAAGTGCAGCTCAAAAAACGCCTGTCCGTTTATGGCGAAAACCTGCCGAACAATCCCGCTTTGTTGTTGCAAGCGTTACACCAGCGTTGGCGGGCATGGCAGCAACATGAGCAACAGCGCGATCAGTTGAAGCAACAACTGCAAGATGAGGAAAAACAACAAGCTAAACTCGATAGCGAACAGCAGCAGCTTAAAAAAGCCGCGCATGATGCGGCGACTGCCTTACAGCAGCAGGAACAAACGTATCAAAAAAACCAAACTCAACGGCGCGATTTGTTTGCTGATGCGCATCCGCAACGGGTGCAAAAGCAATTACAACAGGCGATTGATGCGGCGTACAGAGCGCAACAACAGGCGCGTCAAAACAGCGATAAGCTGCAACAACAGCTTGTCCATTTAGCGGAACAAGCTATTCAGCAAAAAAATCTTTATCAACAACAGCTTGAGGCAATTCATCAGATGCAGCAAGGGCTGCAACAAGAGGCGCGGCGGGCGGATTTTGTCGATCTAGCCGAAGCCCGTTGCGCCCTGTTAGCAGATGCGCAGGCGCGAGTTTGGCAAGCCCAGCAGGAAGATTTGCACAAGCATCAAGTGCAGCTTGAGCAATCTTTGGCGGATACGCAAAAAGCCTTTAAAGAAGCCCAGCAACAAGCACCTGTGCAAGCGCAGACGGCGGAGGATTTAGAACAAGCAGTGATGCAGCTTGATGAGCAGCGCAGCGGTTTGGAAAAAAATCAGTGGGCAATTGATAAACAACTGGCAGATGATGTCGCGCTGCGCCAAGCCTATGCCGAGCAGACGCAAAAAATTGAACAGCAAAAGCGCGTGTTGGCTTCTTGGGCGGCGTTGAACGATTTGATTGGATCACAAAAAGGCGATAAATTTCAGAATTTTGCGCAAAGTTTAACGCTCCAACGCCTAGTCCAACTAGCCAATCAGCATTTGCAGACTTTGAATCCACGTTATCGCATACAGCAAGCGGCTGATTTTAATAAAAATCCTTTAGAGCTTGAAATTATTGATACTTATCAAGCGGATAACACGCGCTCTATGAACACTTTATCGGGCGGCGAGCGGTTTTTGACGAGTTTAGCTTTGGCATTGGGTTTGTCTGATTTGGCGGCGAAAAATGCCGAAATTCATTCGCTGTTTATTGATGAGGGTTTTGGCACTTTGGACAGTCAAACGCTGGATATGGCGGTGGATACGTTGGAAAACCTGCACGCTGGCGGCAAGCTGGTGGGGGTGATTTCGCATGTTGAAGCCTTGCAGGAACGCTTAGGTACGCAAGTGCGGGTGTTGCGCCAAGGCGGCGGGCGCAGTCGCCTGCAAATCAAATAGTTCCCGCAATGATGGGAGTGCTAATCGTAAGACTTAGCACCGCCGCCGTAGCGGCGCGAAACGGCTACGCCGTTTGTGCTAATCTGGAGATTAGCACTCCCATTGAAATATCATTTTTCTCCCCCGTCAAACGGGGCATCATGCAGCAGGGAGGAAATGGGGTGTTTTTGTCTGTTGGAAATGCGGGGACTTGTTGCTGGAGGTTATCCAATTGAGGAATGGCTTGGCTCTGAATGGCTGCGCCTATCCCTAAGCGTTTAATTTCGCGCTTAAACCTGATAGGTTTTAAGCACTGCTCAGATTTTTCTCAACCCAACCCAGTAGATGGACAACTCTTATGCTAAAAAACAATATTTTTCAGTCTATTGCCTTCTTTTTTCTGATGTCGATGTCGTTGCACGCAGCGGACAATCGCTTGGCAATGGTGTTAGAACGCGGTGCGCTGCAAGTGTGCGTATGGACCGACTATTACGGCATTTCTTATCGTAATCCAAAAACCCAAGAATTGATTGGTATTGATGTGGATATGGCGCGTGAATTGGCTAAGGATTTAGAGGTGGGGGTGCAATTTGTGGAAAGCTCTTTTGCGCGTTTGATTAAGGATGTGCGGGAAGAACGCTGTGATATTGCCATGTTTGGTATTGGTATTATTCCCGCACGACAGCAGCATTTGCGCTTCACGTCGCCGCATTTGCGCAGCGATATTTATGCGATCACTACGCGCTCGAACCGCGTCATTCAGCAGTGGAGCGATATTGATCGGGAGGGCGTGGTGGTGGCGGTGGCAAAAGGGACGCTGCATGAGACGATTATGCAGCAAAAGCTGCAACAAGCGGAACTGCTGCTGCTCGATAGCCCTCATGCGCGGGAGCAGGAAGTGGAATCGGGGCGTGCTGATGTGTTTATGACGGATTATCCTTATAGCCAAAAAATGCTGGCGACTACCGATTGGGCGCGTTTGGTTAAGCCCGATGCGATTTATCATATAACCCCCTACGCTTATGCCCTGAAACCCGCTGATGATGTGTGGTTTGCGCGGGTTGAAGCTTTTGTGCAGCAAGTTAAGCAAGACGGGCGGCTGCGGGCGGCTGCACAACGTCACCGATTAGAACTGATTTTAATTGAGCATTAAGGCTCATGCCGGATTTCAGTCGTCGCTATAGCTTTCGTTGGCTTAGTGTCTGGTTAATACTCTTCTCGCTGGTGGTGGTCAGCGGCACAGCCTACACCTTGCAACGCCTGTACAGCGAGGCGGTCAATCAGCATTATGAACTGGCTGCCATGCACGCACGGCTGTTTGAAAATTATTTGACGCACCATCTCAATCTAATTGGGCTGACGCTCGGACACGCGCTAGAACTCGATAGCAACACCAGCAACACCTTAGACACGACACAAACAACCGCCCGTTTACACGACATGCTGCGCCGCAGTCCGTCGATTCGTTCCTTGTCATTGATCGATGCACAGGGACGCATTATCGCCTCTTCTAATCCGCGCAATTTGCAGCAGCAGATTAATCTCGAAGCGCTGCTCCCGCCCGCCTCGCAAACCCAAGCCCTGCTACGCTTAGAGCGAATTTGGCAGGGGCGCGACTTTTATAACGGTCGCCCCGCCAGTGACACGCAACCCGCCGCCGTTAATCAGCGGATTTTTTTACCCTTGCTTTTAGAACCGCCAAACGCCGACGCGCCACGGGCTTTAGCCGCGGTCAATCCCGATTTTATGTTGAACTATTTTCTCAACAGCATTCCCATCGAACAGGGCGTAGTGGATGTGCTGCGCTATGACAGCCGCTTGCTGTTTTCCAGCGATGCGCATCAGCCCCCCGGTCAATTACGCTCGCTGCCGCATCACATTGATTTATCAAATAAAGAATTCGGACGCTTAGATAAAAATGCGGCAGCACAAGCCAGCTTTGGCGCGTTTCGCGCTTCACGGCATTTTCCCTTAGTGGTGCAAGTATTTTTCGCACAGGAATGGGGGCTGTCGGCGTGGCGAGCGGAAGCGAAAAGCATTGCCAGCGTGGTCAGTTTTTCCTTGCTGTCGTTTTTATTGGTCAGTTTCGCCGCCTATTATTTTTTGCGCAAAGCCGCACAACGCGAACGCGAAGCGCAACGCCAAACGCGCCTAGCGGCAAAGGTTTACGCAGAAAGCGAAGAAGGCATTATGGTGATCGATGCCCAGCAAAAGGTGTTGCTGATTAATCCGGCGTTTACGCGCATAACCGGCTATAGTTGGCGCGACTTACAAGTGCGCGGCGATGCGTATTTATTGGCGCATTTAAGCCAGCTCAAAGATGCTCAGGACGTATGGCAGGTGCTACAACAACAGGGACATTGGCGCGGTGAAATTCAGCATCGCCACAAAAATGGTCAACCTATTTATATTGAACTGAAATTGTCGCAATTATCGACAAAAAGCAGTGAAACCGTGCGTTATGTCGCAATTTTTTCCGATATTACCGAACAAAAACAGGCAAACATGCAGTTGCGCCAACTTTCGTTAGCCGTTGAACAAAGCCCCAGCAGCGTGGTGATTGCTGATTTAGACGGCAACATCCAATATGTCAACAAAGCCTTTTGCGATATTACCGGTTATCGCTACGAAGAAGTGATCGGACAAAACCCGCGCATTCTCAATTCCGGACTCACGCCCAAAGAAACCTATGAGGAGATGTGGGAATATCTCACCAACGGACAGGCTTGGGAAGGCGATTTTTTCAATCGCCGCAAAGACCAAAGCATCTATATAGAACACGCGCAGATCGCGCCCTTATTCACCGAAGGACGCGCCACCCATTATGTCGCCGTCAAACACGACATCAGCGAAATGCGCGCCCTCACGGAAAATCTCCGCCAAGCCAAAGAAGCCGCTGAAGCCGCCAATCGGGTCAAAGATTCGTTTATCGCCAACATGAGCCACGAACTGCGCACGCCCTTAAATGTGATTTTAGGCTTTGCCCACATTCTGCAAGAAGCCGAAGACATGCCGCCGCAACACAAAGACGAAGCAGTACGCATTTACCGCAGCGGACAACAGCTACTCGCTTTAGTCAACGACATCCTAGAGATCAGCAAAGTGGAAACGACACAGATCGAATTATCTTTACAAGAAACCCTCATCGTCTCGTTTTTAGAAGAAATCGCCGAGTTATTCCGCGCCCAGGCAAACGCCAAAAAGCTTAATTTCATCTATCGCAGCCAAAATCTACCGCACAGCGTGCAGACCGATTCGCAGCGCGTGCGCCAACTCCTCAGTCATCTGCTCAACAACGCGCTTAAATTCACCGAACAAGGCAGCGTTGAATTGGCGGCTGATTATGCCGACGGACGGCTGCACCTGCGCATCAAAGACAGCGGCATCGGCATTCCACGCGAACACCAAGACAGCATTTTTCAGGCATTTACGAAAATCCAAAAACAGTCGTATAAACAAGGTTCTGGCTTAGGATTATTTCTCGCACGCAAAATTATAAAACTGCTGGACGGGCAGCTTGCAATGGAAAGCCAAGCAGGACAGGGGACTTGTTTTGATCTCATCCTGCCTATGAAGACTCTGCGTCAGACCGCGTCCAGCCAAGTACCGACGGACGCGCCCACGCCCACAGCTCAGGCAAAATCTGCAAAGCAGAAAAACAGCGCGTTAAATGCGCAGCAACGCGCAGAACTCAGCGTTTTATTAGACAATGGTGCTATGACAGAATTAATTGACTACTTAGAGAAGCTCCATCAACAAGCCGATGATTCGGCAGAAATAGCAGAACTGTTCAGTCTAGCGGAAAGCTTTCAATTAGATGAGATTCAACAAAAACTAGGCGGCTGATGGATGCTTTCGGCACTCAACTTTGCGGATAGCACGTCGCCCCGATCACAACTGCGGAAGACGCGCTTGGCTTGATTGTATTTGTTGACAACACAGGCTACAATGCACGGTTTTTCAATGTCTGCAACTCTGGCTTAATGGGGTTGCTGACACGGACTTAAATTAAGCTCAGGAGATTAAAACCCTTATGTTGACTGCCATAGAAAAAGCTGAAATCGTTAAAGAATACCAACGCAGCCAAGGTGATACTGGCTCGCCGGAGGTGCAGGTTGCACTGTTATCGAAAAATATCAACGCCTTATCTGATCATTTTAAGAAGCACAAACAGGATAACCATTCACGTCGCGGTTTGATCCGCATGGTTAATCAACGCCGTAGCTTGTTAAGCTACTTGAAAGCCAAAGATTTGCAGCGTTACCGTGAACTGATTGCTCGTTTAGGCTTGCGCCATTAAACCGTTTTATTTTCGTATAGAATAAGATAACGCGCTCACAGGCTCTAACCTCGTGGGCGCGTGTCGTTTTTGTTGTTTGATTTTATGAAACTTAGGATAACGCTATGAATCCATATAAGAAAGAATTTCAGTACGGGCAGCACACAGTCACCCTCGAAAGCGGAGAAATTGCCCGTCAAGCGACCGCTGCGGTGATGCTGAGTATGGGCGATACCGTCGTATTAGCCACGGTAGTCGCCGAACAAGAAGGTCGCCCCGGTTTGGATTTTTTTCCTTTAACGGTTGATTATCAAGAACGTATTTATGCGGCTGGGCGCATTCCATCCGGCTTTATGAAACGCGAAGGTCGTCCAAGTGAAAAAGAAACCCTCACCTCACGCTTGATTGACCGCCCCATACGCCCGCTGTTTGGCAAGGGTTTTACGCACGAAACGCAAGTCGTTGTCACTGTATTATCGCTTGATCCTGACATCGATCCCGATGTGCCTGCCTTGTTAAGCACTTCGGCAGCTCTAGCCATTTCGGGACTGCCTTTTCATGGTCCGATGGGCGCGGCGCGGGTGGGTTATATCAATCATGAATATGTGCTAAATCCTACCCTCAAACAGTTGCAAGAATCGCAACTCGATCTGGTCGTCGCGGGAACGCACAACGCGGTCTTAATGGTTGAATCTGAAGCCCATCAGTTGCCTGAAGAGATTATGTTAGGCGCGGTTTTATTTGGACATGAGCATTCACAAAAAGCTATTCAAGCGATACAGGCATTTGCTGATGAAGTGGCAACCCCGGCTTGGGATTGGCAACCGCCCACGCCTAACGAAGCCTTAAATCAAGCCGTTGCACAAGCAGCCGAAGAAGAAGTCAGTGCCACCTACAAAATCCACGACAAATTAGCGCGTTTAGGACGCTTATCCCAGTTGCGCAAAGCCACGCTAGAAAAACTCTGCACGGCAGCCGCCAATGCAGAAGCCCAGTGGAGCGAAGAAGAAATTTTGAGTGCTTTTGAAAAATTAGAAAAACGCATCGTGCGTTCTTCCGTCATTCGTGGTGAAGCGCGTATTGATGGACGCGATACGCACACCGTGCGCCCCATCACCATCCGCACCGGGGTATTGCCACGTGTGCATGGTTCAGCCTTATTTACCCGCGGCGAAACCCAAGCTCTAGTCGTCACCACGCTTGGCACCGAACGCGATTCGCAACTGATTGACGCGCTAGAAGGCGAATACCGCGACAACTTCATGCTGCATTACAATTTTCCGCCTTACTGTGTCGGCGAAGTCGGTCGCGTTGGCACCCCCAAACGCCGCGAAATCGGTCACGGGCGTTTAGCCCGCCGCGGCGTACAGGCAGTGATGCCAGAAGTCGAAAATTTCCCTTATTCAGTGCGCGTGGTCTCTGAAATCACCGAATCTAACGGTTCCAGCTCTATGGCTTCAGTCTGTGGTTCTAGCTTGTCTATGATGGACGCAGGTGTGCCGCTCAAAGCCCCCGTCGCCGGCATCGCCATGGGACTGATCAAAGAAGGCGAGCAATTCGTCGTCCTCAGCGACATCATGGGTGATGAAGATCACTTAGGCGACATGGATTTCAAAGTCGCCGGAACACGCGAGGGCATCAATGCCCTGCAAATGGACATCAAAATTGACGGCATTACCAAAGAAATCATGCAAGCCGCGCTAGAGCAAGCCAAACAAGGGCGACTGCACATTCTCGGCATCATGGAAGACGCGATTTCGGCACCGCGTGAGAAAATGTCTAAATACGCACCGCGTATCACCTCTTTCCGCATTAAACCGGAAAAAATTCGTGATGTGATTGGCAAAGGCGGCGCAACCATTCGCTCTATTACTGAAGAAACGGGCGTTAGTATCGACATTAGCGATGACGGCGAAGTAAAAATCGCCTCTGCCGATTACGAAGCCAGTAAAGAAGCGCGCCGCCGCATTGAACTGATCAGCGTAGATGTTGAAGTGGGCATGGTTTACGAGGGTAAAGTCTCTAAATTGATGGATTTTGGCGCGTTTGTCACCATTCTGCCGGGCAAAGATGGTCTCGTGCATATTTCGCAAATTTCTGAAGAACGAGTCGAAAAAGTCAGCGACAAACTCAAAGAAGGCGATGTGATTAAAGTCAAGGTGCTGGAAATCGACAAACAAGGACGCATTCGTCTAAGCATGAAAGCAGTTGGTAAAGATTAGCCTATTTCAGCGTCGTAAGTTTTACACAACGCCTCCCTGGTTCTCATGCAGCGCATAAGAACCAGGGAGGCTGCGCATTGAATTCATTATATATTTGAAATTAAAGCAAAAAATGCAGTTTCCGCCAGATATTTAGCCTATAAAACTTTATAAAACAGTGACTTAAATAAGAAAATGCAGTTTCTAGCGGGTATGGATATAATGACGATTCGTCACCATAACCCAATAGATATTCTTTGGAAGTGAAAACATTTTATGTCAGAAAACCCCAAGGTACTGATTGTTGAGGATAGCCAAGCACTGGCTATTTTGTATCGTGAGTATCTGCGCCTTGAGCCAATACAGACAACACTGGTCACCACTGGCGGCGAGGCGATAGCCTTTATTGAAAAAAACCCGCCTCATGCGATAGCTCTCGATCTGGAATTGCCGGATATGAACGGCATGGAGATTCTCAAGTATGTGGTACGAGAAAAACTGCCTACTGCGGTGGTGGTGGTGACGGGTCTCGGTTCGGTGCATGTTGCGGTTGAGGCTATGCGAGCCGGAGCTTTTGATTTTATTGAAAAACCCTTTACGCCTGAACGCTTGACCATTACCTTGCGCAACGCCGTTGAACGGCAGCGCATGTCGGAATTATTGGATACCTATGAGGACGAATCCCGCGAGCGTTTTCATCATTTCTTGGGCGCGTCACCCGTTATGCGCGGCGTCTATCACATTATCGAAAGTGCCGCACCTAGCAAGGCTACGGTGTTTATTACGGGTGAAAGCGGCACGGGTAAAGAGTTGTGTGCAGAAGCTATTCATCAAGAAAGCGATCGTAGCGAGAAGCCTTTTATTGCGATTAACTGCGCAGCAATTCCTAAAGATTTAATTGAAAGCGAAATTTTTGGGCATGTTAAGGGCGCGTTTACTGGGGCGTACACTTCTCGACAGGGAGCAGCCGCACGCGCTGATACTGGCACTTTATTCCTTGATGAAATCTGTGAAATGGATTTAGACCTGCAAACCAAGCTCTTGCGCTTTATTCAAAGCGGCGCCTTCCAGCCGGTCGGTGGCAGTGCTTTACAAAAAGTCGATATTCGTTTTGTTTGTGCGACTAACCGCGACCCGCTTAAAGAAGTTGAGGAAGGGCGTTTTCGTGAAGATTTATACTACCGCTTGCACGTCATTCCCATCGTACTACCGCCCTTGCGTAAACGCGGTGATGATGTTTTATTGATTGCGCGTAGCTTTTTAGATGAATATAGCCAAGAAGAGGATAAACACTTTGTTGGTTTAGACGAAAAAACCGAAGCCATTTTTTTAGATTATGCTTGGCCGGGTAATGTACGACAATTACAAAATGTGATGCGCAACATTGTGGTGTTAAATGATGGCGAATTAGTCACTCCCGACATGTTACCGCCGCCGTTAGACCAACATGCGGTTGAAGCCTTGCAATCTGCATCCCGCACTGTCGCTGTAAGCAGTCACACCCACAACGGCAATCAGCAGCCATACAGCTTACCGATGGGAGACCAAGAACATCCCATTCGCCCCCTTGCCGACGTGGAAAAAGAAGTCATTGAGCGAGCGATTAACTTGTGTGAAGGCAATATTCCCAAAGCCGCCATTCACCTTGGCATCAGTGCTTCTACGATTTATCGTAAAAAACAGACCTGGAGCAACCAAGCAACTTAGCTCAGGATTTATCTCATGAAGGAAATTATGCAAAACCTACTCGTTATCTCCGCCATTGGGCGTGATCGCCTCGGCATTGTCGATTCCCTGTCGGAAACCATTGCCGAATATAGTTGCAACGTCAGCGAAAGCCGCATGACCGTTCTCGGTAGCGAATTTGCCATTATTATGATGATTGCTGGTAATTGGGACGCAGTGGCACGTTTAGAAAACAACCTGCCACATGTTGCGGAAAAGCTTAATCTGATGCTCACCATTAAACGCACGGAACGGCGAACCAGCGAAGCGCAACTGTTAAGCTACATGGTTGAAGTGGTTTCCATGGATCATCCCGGCGTTGTGCGCGACATCGCCAAATTTTTTGCCGCTCACAATATCAACATTGAAGAACTACAAACCAGCAGCTACGCCGCAGCGCACACAGGTACGCCCATGTTTTCCATGAATATGAACATCAGCATTCCGGCTGACTTATCCATCGCAGCCTTGCGCGGCGAATTTATGGACATGTGCGATGAATTGAATTTGGATGCCATGTTAGCACCCATGAAATAATAACAATTATCTAACAGGATTAAAGACCTCAGCCATTCGAGTGCTTGGTTGTGGTGCGTGGTGAGGGGTGCGTGATGAGTAGCCCCAATTGGCGGATACGGCGCAAACAGACGCGCCTTAATCCGCCCTACTCCGAGGCTGACCACTATCCCCCGAACACTTCGAGAAATTTGACGCAAGAAGGATAAAAAACATGAGCCTCCACATCGGCGACCCGATTCCCGACCTCAGCCTGCCCGCCACTAGCGGCAAAACCATTGGCCTCCGCGAGTGTCAAGGCAAGCTATTGGTATTGTACTTTTACCCCCGCGACAACACCCCCGGTTGCATACAAGAAGGCATTGATTTCCGCGATCAGTACCCCGCCTTTCAAGCCGCTGGCGCGGATATTTTAGGCGTATCCCGCGACACCGTGCGTAAACACGAAAACTTCAAAGCCAAATATGAATTTCCGTTTGAACTGCTCGCAGATAGCGAAGAAATTCTGTGCGCTGCGTTTGACATCGTAAAAGCCAAAACCCTGTTTGGCAAACCGGTGCGCGGCATTGTGCGCAGCACCTTCCTGTTTGACAAAGACGGAGTGTTGCGGCAGGAGTGGCGCAAAGTCAAAATCGATGGACATGTGGCAGAGGTGTTAGCCGCCGTTAAAGCCCTGTGAGAGACAGCTATGAAAGAATTCCTAGACACCCTAATGGCACTCTCCATTATCGTGCTACCCATTTGGCTATTTCTGCATTACCGCCTAAAAACCACGCAAGCCAAATATGGTTTACCGCAAGAAGACATGAAACGCCTCAAAGAACTGCAAGCTGGCGCAGTACATCTGCAAGAGCGCGTTGAAGCATTAGAAAGCATATTAGACAACAAAGTTCCTGATTGGCGGAGACAGTGATGAACAGCAAGCTCAAGCTGCTTTACCGCAAACCCGATGAAGCCCTTATTCTTGGCGTATGCGCTGGCATTAGCGATTTTAGCGGCATCCCGGTCAACCTCATACGTTTCTTTTGGGTCGCCAGCGTACTATTCTTTTTTCCCTTATTCTTTCTGTATTTCTTTTTAGGGCTGGTGCTGAAAAAAGACCCCAACGCACGCAGTTTGCAGAATTTACCTAATCCCCAAGCCGTGCATGAAGAAATTGAAGCATTAGACCGCCATTTTGAGCAGTTAAGAAAAAAGGTAGGACGCATAGAACATTACGTCACCTCAGATGAATTTAGCTTTCAACGCAAGCTATGGGATTTGCGGGAATAGCCGCGCACTAAAACTTAGCGTGCCTCGCGGAGCGGCTGACAGCCACGTCAGCCATGCAGAACCACACAGCCTAATCAGCCACTCTTGTCCTCATATTCACACACATCTTCAATCAAACAAGCCGCACATTTTGGCTTACGCGCAACGCAGGTATAACGCCCCAACAAAATTAACCAATGATGCGCATTCTGCTTGAAATCGTCTGGCACCACGTTCAGCAGCTTGTTTTCAACCTCCAACACGTTCTTGCCCGGCGCAATGCCCGTGCGATTAGCAACTCGAAAAATATGCGTATCCACCGCAATGGTTGGCTCACCGAACGCCGTATTAAGCACCACGTTTGCGGTTTTACGCCCCACCCCCGGCAATCCTTGCAAAGCTTCGCGCTGACGCGGCACTTCGCCATTGTATTGTTCTAATAACAAAGCGCAGGTCTGCAAAATATGAGTCGTTTTGCTATTGTATAAGCCGATGGTTTTAATGTACCCCTGCAAACCCGCCGCGCCTAAATCCAAAATCGCTTGCGGCGTATTCGCTACCGAAAACAACTGACAAGTCGCTTTATTGACCGCTTTATCCGTCGCTTGCGCAGAAAGAATGACGGCAATCAGCAATTCAAAGGGCGAGCTGTAATTCAGCTCTGTAGTCGGTGCTGGATTTTCAGCGTGCAGGCGGGTAAAAATTTCGTGGCGTTTGTGCCTGTTCATAGGTGATAGGTGATAGTCTGTGGTTTAAAATCTCCTCAAAAGCCCCAACTGGCGGATACGGCGCAAACAGACGCGCCTTAATCCGCCCTACTCCGAGGCGCAAT
>CAZOSP010000083.1:0-17475 GCA_964582525.1 uncultured Thiomargarita sp.
TAGGGTTTGCGCCACGTCTTTTTGTGGCGCGAACGCGAATGCTCGGCAGCGTGCCGTCATCCCGCGTGCGCGACGAAAAGATGTCGCGCACCCTACTCGGCTACAATTAGACGGAGCGGATTTGCGAGACGTGTGGGTAGTTTCAATCGCCTAAACGGCTAATGAGGTCGCTACTAACAGAACGTCAAATTGATTTATTATGTGAATATGTTTCAATCGCCTAAACGGCTAATGAGGTCGCTACCGCGAGTCGGCGAAATGAGAATCCAATGGGGTATAAAGTTTCAATCGCCTAAACGGCTAATGAGGTCGCTACAAGATGATAATTATGCTGTAAAGGTAGCCGCTATTGTTTCAATCGCCTAAACGGCTAATGAGGTCGCTACAGTACACTTGGAGAGGCGCATCTGTCAAGGGTTGGCGGAGGCGATTTGGCGGAATGGCTAAATAGCATACAAAAGTAAAGTCAAAATCGCCTTTTAAGCCCTTAAAAAATCGGCGGCGACAGCTTAAGTCATTGATGATAAAGCATAGGCGACAAAAATCTCTAAATAACATAAAAAAATGGGCTCTTCAGGAATTTGTCTTGGAGTGAATATAATTTAATCAATGAGTGACAGCGCACTTCCGTCCGGAGTGCTGCCAAAAATCCATCCGCTTTGGCGGTCGCTTTGCACCCCAGCACGAAGAATCAATGAGTTACAGTGATAAACGGTATCGTTTTTCAGCTTCGCTGCTGGGTGTCATCATACTGTAATAGATTGTTTTTAAATATAATTTATTGCAACACAAATTCCTAGAGAGCCTATATGTCTTATTTCTTGTTTTTTATCAATAATTCCAAATAAATACAGCGTGATAACTTCTTCGTCCGAAAAACGCAAATTAGCATAATGACTCATACGCTGATAGTATATCCACAAGTTTTGCTTATATTGTTTGCAAACATAAAGATAGATGCTTATCAAGCGTTCTTGCCAATCCATGATTTCCCCCTAAATTGATCTGTAAGTTCATGCTGTGATATAGAGGCTAAACTGATTGGATGCAGTTTTGCTCTTAATTCACATTATAATTATGTCTAAACTTTACAAATAGGAGTAATGGTATGCAGCAATATTTCTGGCAAATGCTGACAAATAGCCGTATCTATATGTTTTTGCTGGTCAGTATCTATTCGATCAATGCAGCAGCATTGATCGATAATGGCGGTTTTGAAAGCCAGTCCCTCGAACAACATTGGTTTGTTTTTGGCGGTGACGGTCGGTTGTCGCGTAGCACGACTGAAAAACAGGCGGGGAACGCCAGTGTATTAATTGAAAATCGTGCCAAGAGTTTTGTCGGTCCAGGACAAAATTTGCAAGGCAAACTACGCGAAGGGGTCAATTATACCCTGTCAGCTTGGGTCAAACCCAAACAAGCCCCTAGCCAATTAACCCGTTTCAAATTAGGCATTAAACAAGAAGATAGCAACGGTAATCGCTATTTAGAAATTGATAATGTGCCTTTGATGGCGCACCGCTGGACAAAACTGTCGGGAACTTTCAAATTATCGCCTAAAGGCACGCTTAAAAATCTAACACTGTATATTTTTAATGAAGACAGTAATGTGGATTTTTATGTGGATGAAGTCAAAGCCACCCCGCCCGTCACCTATACCCCCACACCCGCCAGTCCTACCGATTTTATCCGCGCTAAGGGGCGCGATCTGGTGGTCGGTAGCAATGAAACACCGATTCGTTTAATCGGAACAAATTTCGTTGCCTATGGTGATGACGATGAACCGGTAGAAATAATCTTTCGCTCTAAGAAATATGATGAAATTGATTTCAAACGGGTTGCCGATATGGGCATGAATACCATTCGCTTGAATCTCTGGTATAAGGTTTTTGAAGATGACAATAAGCCCGGTGAATATAAACAAGAAGGCTGGGAATGGTTAGAAAAACATATTGTCTGGGCGCGTAAATATGGCGTAACTTTAATTCTCGATATGCACGCACCACCCGGTGGCTATCAAAGCTGGGGCTATAGCGGTGGTTTCTGGGGCAGCAATAACAAATACCGCAAACGCTTAAATGATCTGTGGCAAGCGATTGCACAGCGTTATAAAGATGAACCCGTTATCGCTGCTTATGATTTGATTAATGAACCCGCACCGAAAAATAATCAACAATGGATTGATTATGCGCAAGCATTGATTGATGTGATTCGCACGGTAGATAACAATCATTTGATTATTGTTGAAGAAGCATTCACCGATGATAATGATAATTTTATCTTAAATGATGATAATGTCATGTACGATTTTCATATTTATGAAACGTGGACCTATTCTAATCAATTCATGTACAAACGCGGCATGGGTTATGGCGGTCGTTATCCCGATGCGGACATTTCGGTTTTTCCTTGGACTCACAAAGAGGGTGAATTAGTCCTTAATGATTCAATGGTTCAAGGTCATAGCGATTGGACCTATTACGAAGGCAAGCTGCATAAAGTGACTAATGAGGACGTATTTGCTGCAATTCCAACCTTTGTTTCTAAAAACAACGGCAAAGTCTATTTTGATGATTTTGTCATTAATGAATACCATCCTGATGGTCAAATTGTGCAGCAATTATTACATGTGCAAGTGGATCGCAAACCTGCGCAATGGTATTTCCTCAGCGGCACGGATCCTTTTTTATCCTATGCTGAAGACTGGAAAAGCACGGGAAACGGCAGACAAGCCATTGAAAATAAAGGGCGAGTAGGTGATCACTCAATATCCATTAGCCGAGCCAGTGGCACTCATAGCACGCAAAACGCGAAAATGATGTTTCCGGTTAAAGTCGGTTATTCCTATCAAATCAATGGTTGGATGAAAGGCGAAAACATCAAAGGCAATGGCGCAATGCTGGGCTTGCAGTTGAAAAAATTCACCGCCAGCGGTAAACGACAACCTTTCACCAAAGCCTATTTAGAAAAATTTCTACTAGAATATGGTCTGCAATATTACAGGGATCACAACGTACCGCTCAATATTGGCGAATTTGGTGTGTCCGTTGCCGCTTACCAAAATGATCGCGGCGGCGAGCGCATGGTGGCAGATTTTCTCGATTTATTTGAGAAATACCGCGTCAATGCACAGTATTTTAATTATCACGGCACAGATTACGGTATTTACACTAACTTACTCGGTTTTCCCGTTCCTGAAGCGGGTAACAACTTGCTGATTAATACCTTTTCTGAAAAACTCGGTGGTACAATGCGCTTGCCTGTTGATAGCGGCGATGATCCCGACTCACGCCCCGGCAATCAAGACGTTCCGGACGGCAGCAGCATTCCCGACAGCGCACTCACGCCACCCGTCAAGCCGCAAGCCCCGCCGAACATAGCTCCTCCCGACACGGAGAACACCCGCGTCCCTTTTTCGGAAGCCTGCATCGCTACATTTACGGCAGTTGATACTGACAGCAGCCATTTTCAGTTTCCCTGTATCGAGGTAGGCGGACAAATTTATTCAGTATCCATGAACCAGCGTTTTTCACCGCTGATTTTTTTGACCGATGTTGCCAATATTCAATTAGCCCCTGCTATAGCCACAGACAACACCTGTTTAGCGCGTTATCAGTTCAGCGACAGCAGCCTATACGCACCCTGTGTACGCGACAGCGGCACCAATATTATTTGGGAAGGTTATTTTTACCATATCCTACCCACTGCGCTGTTTGTCATCGACCTGCTGCGTGTCACGCAACGCTAAGATAATTGTTTCAAATTAGCTTTTTTTATTACATGCTGTTGGCGACACTGTTTGTCATCAAACTGTCGCGTGTCAAACAAGACTAAGATGATTGATTCACACTACTACATTCAAGGAGGCAATCATGCCAAAACACTGTCACTTTCTCACTGTCCTAGTCATGCTGCTCACCCTCAGCAGTGTGCAAGCCGAAACCCTCAGCCCGCAAGGGACGACACTCGACAACATCAATATTTTTCCCGATGAAGCCCCGCGCAGCATCAGCAAAAGTATTGACATCGGCGACGCGCAAGTTATTGAAACCTACGTTTTAGTACAACTCAAAGATGGCACTTTATTGAAAAAAATCCCAACAGGCTTTGAACTGCTCAGTGGCGCAGGTTTGAGCTTAAGCAACCTTAACTTAGCCGTCAGCAACGGCAGCATTGAATTTGAAGTCGTCAGTGGTCACTTCTTCAATCTACTCGACTATCCGCTGACTATTTATTTAGGCTTTTTAGACAACAGCGGCAATCTGCACTTTGGCGCGTTCAAACTCACCGCCGGACTAGAGGCTCTAACAAGCTGGACCGCCACCGCCGTGCGCAAAGTGCTGCACGCCTTCGCCTTCGGCGGCTTTGCCACAGAAAACCAAATTCAAACTTGGGCAGCCATGAACCCCGCCGATGCGATTCAAGAAATCCTCACCCTAGATGCCGTCAACCGCAAAGTCTCGCCCGCCGACAGCGGCGATGTGTTGGCAGACTTTAGCCAAATCATCGTCACCGACCCGGTCAGCCAAGAAAGTAGCGAACTCAGCGGCACCCTAAAAAGCCTCAGCGCATTTTGGAGCAGCAACAGCGCGAACAATCCCTTTAGCGACGCAGACCCGCAAAAAAGTTTCAGCCTAGATAACCGTCGCGGCGCGGAACGCACTTGGCGACAAGCCGTTAACTTGCGCGGCTTAAATCCGGTGCGCCAGCGCGTCGGCTTCTGGGAAACCAACTACCACCTCAGCGTCAACCTCGATGCCGATGTCGGTATTAACAACTACCAAATGGCGCGTTATTACGATGACATCCTCAGCGCACTTGCCGACGACAAAGCCTACCAAGACGTACTGTCCATCGCCGCGCAAGCCGCTGCCGTTGCCGTCCAATACAACCACCGCCGCAATAGCTTCAATAACGAGACCCTCGCGTTTCGCGGCAACGAAGACTTTGCCCGCGAATATCATCAAATTTTCTTCGGCATTTTAGGGCATTACGACCCCGCGTATCACGAAGAAATTGCCATCCCCAACACCGCCAAACTGCTGACCGACATGCCGGTCAATCTGGTCAACGGACGCCTAGACGAAGTTATCACCTTCGGCACAGAAAACCACCACGCCGCGCCCTTAGACATACTTAACATCAGTGTTGCAGGCGACACTGCTGAAGCGAAAATCAACGAGCTGTCACAAACTGCCATCAACCATCCGGAAAGCCTAGAGAACCTGCCGATTATCCTGATTCGCGGCTTTGCCGACGACAACTTAAACACGGCAAAAATCAAAGTCATCCAATCCACCTGGGCAGACATGCGCGAAAAAAACCTGCTCACCTTCCTACAACAATACGCCATCTCCAGCTTGTTCCACAGCACAGATCGGGTCAAATACCACAGCGTCGTTGACCGCTACCTGCTGACGCTTAATCAAATGACCTTAAGCAATCAGGAAAGTTATCGCGATCTCTACCAAATTGACGGCTACAGCAAAGAAGGCGTAGCAGTATTTCGTCCCCTGCATGACGTATTTGGCGGACAAACTGGCGCAGAAGCCGCCGACAGTGCCGAAGTATTCCGTGCCGTCTATAACCGCAGCACCCAACTCGCCAACATCAACAAAACCGCAGTTATCGAAGAAAACGGGCAAGTCGTCTGGAGCAAAGACTGGGGCAGCGTGATTCCCGCCAACAATGGCGCGTATCCGGTCAAAGCAGTTGCCGAATTTCTCTGGCAACGCTTCATGGCAGATGGCTTAAAAAACTTTAACGAACTTGAACGCCTACACCTCTACGCCCTACTCGCCACCAGCACCGACGCGGGCTACGCACTGGAACCAAACAACGCTGCACGGGTGTTCAGCAGTGCTGAAATCAGCAGCGATGCCGCCCTGCAAGCCGCCATCAACACTTGGGCAAGCACGCCAATGGCACTCGGCGGCGACGACTCCCCCGCCCGCCGTGCCGCCAATGAAAACATCGGTTTAGCGATTAACTTCTTGAATGCAATTCCCTTTGTGTTTGCGCAGGAAGGGGTTTAGTGGTTCAAACATCCGTTGCTCCCGTTCAGTTTGTCGAAGGGAACGATGGTTACTGGTGTGACGAAAATCCCCAGATTTGAGTGGAATTGACCGGCATAAACCAGTAAGATTTTTGTTCCGCAAACCAGGGGGCTTATGTTATGCCGAATACAGTCGCGGTCCAAGTATAAAAGTCCGATACATAAAGTGATCAACCTATTGGAGCGAGGACGCGACAACGGGAAAGCAAAATACCGCGAAACCAAAGAGCAAATCAAGTATTTGCAGAATAAATTGCGCCGTATCGAACAAAGTCAGCAGGACTGGAAGCAAAAAGCCCAAGCATCAACGGCGGCAGTCAAGCGCCTGAAAGCCGTTATCGAGCAGCACGAGCGGCAGCAGGCAGATGAAGCCCAAAAAAAGCCTGAACCCGCTGTGGGGCAGCATGTCACTCTGACGGAAAAACCCGCCAATCACAGCTATTCGATAGGCCATGCGTACCTATTTCTTAGTTTAGTGCTGGAAGGTGCGAATAGCTTGCGCGCAGCTTCGCGGCGTTTATCGGTCGTCGTGGACTTTTTCGGCGCATCAACAAATATCCCGAGTTGGGACAGCGGGCGTTTGTGGCTGATGCGAATGGGTCTTTACAAGCTCAACCGCCCAAAAACCAATGCTGATGATTGGATTTGGATTATCGATTTTAGTATCCAGTTGGGCAAGGAAAAATGCCTGGTGATTCTCGGTGTTCGCCAATGTGACTTACCGCCCGAAGGGCAAGCTTTGCGCCATGAAGAGATGGAACCGATTATGATATCAAGCATAAAATCGCCCTGATGCTCAAACATCGATTGGAGAAGGACGAATGCTGGAACAATTTCAGCGCATACGCCAACCGCTTAAAAAAGCAGTTGCAGCAAACCGAGTTCAGCCACTTGACACCCCCTGCGTTGCGCGTCAAGGCACGGTATATGAACCTTGAGGAGCGCATCAAGTGGGCACGAAACATTTTAGCTGTGCTTGACAGAACCCCGGATGAAAAAGACGCTGTGTGGATAAAATTCGGCGGTATGGAGGCCTATCGCGAAGTTATTGACGTGTGGGCAGAAATGCATCACTTAGCGACAACAGCGGAGCAATTTGTCAGTACCAAAGGCTTGAGCCAAGATGCAGCACTGCAACTGGCACTACATTTCAGGCATCAAGAGCAGTTCAAGCATCCTGAAAATCGTCGATTCCGCCATGAATGACTGCAATTCGTGCGCAGCCAAACTCTACAATGCCGCCCAAATGAACGTTTACCCGTTAGCAGCGAAGTGATTGAGTCGGTGTTTGGCAAACAAAAACGCTTGGAAGGCGAGCAGTCTAAAAGCGGTTTTACCGGTCTGTTGTTGGGAATTCCGGCGATGGTGGCGGAGTTAAGCACCAATGTGGTCAGGCAAGCATTGGAAAGCACGCCGGTTAAAGCGGTGATTGAGTGGAAAACAAAGCATCTTGGCGAGACGGTACAAGCCAAAAGACGACAGGCTTTTTCCGCCTGTTGTTGGGAATAAAAATAGGATCGGTTTATGTTTCTTAGGTGGGGGAATTTTCATCACTCCAGTTGCGATCCCAGAGTAGTATTTGCGCGGCGCGTCCTGCCAGCATAAATTCGTCCTCGTTCCAGATACGCATTAAGCTGCGTAGGTGCTGAAATATCATGCCGTCTGGGGCTTCGATAGCTTGACTGAGGGCGGCGGTGTAGCACAGTGTGCCGTGCCATAAGCCGAGATAATGGCGATTTTGCAGAGGTAAATCGGGCGATGCTTGTGCCACAGGGGGATGCGCGGCAGGGTCTGATTGCTAACCAGCAGTTGTTGTTCGGCAAATAAAAGCCAGCAGTTTTGACTATGCCTGTCGAGCGCGGGCGAAGTCAGGGCGGAGATAAGGTTCATGCGGATTTTTGTTGAGCAAAGTGAGCGCGAATAAAGGGATTGATGTCTTCAATAGCTTGTGGTCGTCCAAATAAGTAACCCTGCCCAATGTCGCACCCATTTTGTTTGAGAAATTCGTATTGTCTAATTTCTTCTACGCCTTCTGCAATGACCTGTAAACGTAATCCATGCGCCATAGCAATAATGGCTTGCACTAGGGTGGTGTCGTTGGCATCTTGGGGAATGTCGTTGATAAAGGATTTGTCTATTTTGAGCGTGTCAACTTGAAAACGGCGCAAGTAACTGAGCGCGGAATAGCCGGTGCCGAAGTCATCAATGGATAGTTTAATACCACGCGAGCGCAGGTGTTGTAAAAGTTCGACAATTTGTTTATTGGTGTTTTTATCTTGTTCCATGAGCAGGCTTTCGGTAATTTCTAGTTCTAAGTATTGCGGGGCAAATGCAGTTAAATTGAGAATAGTATCAACAATAGTCAGCCAGCTCATTTGACGGTATTGGAGGCTGGAGGTATTCACCGCGATGCGCAGCGGATACCCTTGTTGATGCCAGATTTTGCCTTGTTGACACGCCATTTCAAGCACCCATTCTCCGATGCTGACAATCAGCCCGCTTTGTTCAGCGATGTCAATGAAGTGTTCGGGGGTTAATAAACCGCGTTCCGGATGTTGCCAGCGCAATAGCACTTCAACCCCAATTAAGCGCGGTTTTTCATGTCTTAAGTCCATCAGCGGTTGGTAAAATAAACGTAATTCTTCATGCTCTAAAGCAAAGCGCAGTTGATTCTCTAAAGAAAGACGTTGCACTAAATTAAGATTCATTTGCGTAGTAAAGAATTGATATTGATTTTTACCTTGTAATTTAGCGCGCGTTTTTGCGGCTTCGGCGTTCTTTAGGAGGTCTTCTGCTTGTGTGGCATCGTTAGGATATAAAGCAATGCCTATGCAGGCGGTTAAACGTAATTCGTGTTGCTTAAACAACAGCGGCATGTTAATGGCACTGAGCAAATGTTGAACATGTAAAGAAATCTCTTGTTCGTTTAAGGTATTTTGCGTTTCTTGTAATAAAACAAATTCATTGCCGATTAACCGCCCGACTAAATCAGAAGCGTTGGCGCATCCATCTAAGCGACGCGCCACTTGTTGTAACAACAGATCGCCATTTTTTTGCCCTAGCATTTCATTGATTTGTTTGAAATTATCTAAGTCCAAATAAAATACGCTAAAAACTTGTTGATGGCGAACTGCATATATGATGCGCTGTTCAAGCTGTTCTAGCAGCAAAGTGCGATTGGGCAAGCCGGTCAAGCTGTCATATTTGGCAAGCCGGTTGAGCTGCTCGGCTTGTTCTTGTAAACGTCGATATTGGTTTAAGCGGACAATATTGCGGATGCGTATTTTCAGCTCTAATTCATTGTAGGGTTTCGGCAGCACATCATTGGCACCCACTTCAAAAGCGCGCAGACGCGAGGCGGTATCCTCTAGGGAGGTGATCATCAAAATCGGAATATCTGCCAGCAGCGGATTGCCGCGCAGTCGTTGACATACCTGAAAGCCGTCGAGTTCGGGCATCATGGCATCCAGCAACACGAGATCGGGACGGGTATCCAGCGCGGTTTGCAGCCCTTGTTTGCCATTATTGGCAAAATCTAAGCAGTAGTCTTCATTTTCCAACAACATTTCCATCGCAGCGCGTGCAGTGGGGTCGTCATCAATGATGAGAATGTTTTTTTTTGCGATCATTTGAGAAATTACATCAAGAAAACTTGATTAATCATTGCTTCGTATGGAAAAATATCAATAATAGAAGGATAATCTTGTGGCATCCGCCATGATACCGTATCACGCTATCGCGTGTGCGACCCGTACTCATCGTTAGTCTGCTTCTCAAACCCATACAGGGGGTCTTTATGAAAAGAAAATTTTTAGGTCTTGTGGCAGCCAGCACGCTGCTTGGGGCTTGCGCATACCACCCGGTACCTTACGAAACCATTCGCCCCGAACAGCATCAATTAAACATGGAAGCGGCAAATCACTGGAATCGTCTAGCGGCACAGGTGGCGAGCAATATTAAAAACAACTTACCCATCAATCATGCCAATGACTTCATGCCAACGCCGCTCACAACCGCACCTGCGGCATTTGATCCGGTGCCAGTCGCCAGCGGTTATGATCCCCTAGCGGATATGCCGCCCGGCACCTTACCGCCGCCAGGGGCTGCGCCCAGCGGCGATCCTTTTATGGATTTACCGCACGGAAACGATCCAACCGTCATTCAACTCGATTTATCCGATCCCAACTTAGGACTGCCGCCTGGCGATTTTACCGCTTCCAGCATGGGCGCGATGCAGATTGCCAGCAGCACCCCCACGTCGCTAGGCAGCAACACACGCCCGGTATTGTACATTAATCCGCCCAAAGGTGGTTTTGAAACGCCTTTTGCCTACAGTTTTCACAGCTTATTGCGCTCGCATCTGGTACAACAGGGCGTAGCTGTTACGACCAATCCCGATAGTGTCAACACCTATTGTACCGATGCCATGTTTTGCCGTCCGATGTTGTTGGATTATCATGTTGATTTGCTCGAACACAAGGATCGCTGGCATGTTTATGAGCCACGCACAGAAGTCATTATCAACACCGCTGTCAGCGATGGCGACTTAGTTGTCTTTAGCCGCTCGGATATGTATTACATAAACCCCGGCGATCAAGATCATTACGTGCGTGGTACACGCAGCTTAAAGGTGGTAGATAAATGAAAACACGCTTAATTCCTTTGCTATTGACACTCGGGCTAGTGGTTTTGCTGGCGGGCTGTGCGCGCCCGCATTACAACAGCCACGACGAACCGAACAAAGTCAATGCCCGTAAAACCGAAAAATCCGAATCGCATTTAATTCGTGCCAGTTACGATGCTGTTGACCGCGTCTTAAGCGCGATTGAACACAGTCACCTGAATTTCAAAATGAACAAACAGCGCCCGCTGATTGTCACCAGTTTTGTCGATATTGATGACGTGCGCCATTCTTCCACCTTTGGGCGCATGATCGGCGAGCAAGTCGGCTCTCGTTTTGCACAAAGCGGTTATCAGGTGATTGAACTAAAAATGCGCCACGATATTTTTGTCCCGTCGCCGGAACAAAATGTATCCAGTGGTGAGTTTATGCTGTCGCGGGAGTTACGCGATTTGAGCTTTGAGCATGACGCACAAGGCGTTGTTGTTGGCACTTATGCGGCGGCAAAAAACATTGTCTATGTAACACTCAAAGTAGTGGATGCACGAAATAATATTATTGTGTATTCAACAGATTATTCCTTGCCCATGGATGAAAATATCAAAAATTTGTTGCGTGATACACGCAAGCGCAGACGCTAAGGAATAGGCTTCAATAACACCCGAAACCCAAACCCTCAGACTTCGCAAACCTAGAGGATTTACGCCCGCGTACTTGCGGGCATTATTTGCGACTCCCTTCACATCGCAGCGCGGTAGGATGCGGTGAGGTACGAACCGCATCAATCGTGCTGACATCGTACAGACCGCAACGCAGTCAGGACGGCATTCCCAAGTGGCACTTGGGAACCAGGGACACAGGCGTACGTCCCGCGTGTGCGACGAAAAGATGCCGCACACCCTACCATGCTACCATTAACTCTATCAGGACATGCGTATGTCAAATAACATTGAATTACAGTTTTGGTTTTTGTTTCGCCGCAGCCGTCAGCTTGCTTGGGGCGAAATTTTCGAGCCGACCGAGTTACCGCAAAGCAACGAGGACATTGCCGACCCGCCGCCGTTGACAGCCGCTATCGGCTATCCCGAAGACAAGCCCGAAGATCGGCGCTTATTTCGTTACAACGTCCCCGCGGCGCAGGTTACGGAAGCCTTGCCCACTTTGTTGGCGCAAGCCTGGGCGCAGGTGCAGGTGCAATATGCGCGGTGTGAAGTGCAGGTGATCGGGCAAGCCGCGCCGCGTTATGAAAACCGCAGCGAAGACTTGCTGCACAGCATCGCCTTGCTGGCGGTAGGCACGGAGGTAGCCGACTTGACATGGCATTTACCGATGCGCGAATCGGCGGATAAACCGCTGCTGGCGAATTGCGACTATGGTTTGGATCAAGAACAGTTATTATTGCGCCTCGCCCCGCACGCGCAACCGGAGTTACAGGCTTCGCTGTATGCCTACGCCGCCAAACCGCGGACAGAGGCGAATGTGGCGAAAATCAACCATTGGCAGGTGCAACTCAGTGGCGTAAATGCGCCCTGCTTGGTCGAATTACAGACCGGCGAAGATGACAATCATCCGGTATTTAACCTCTTTGCTCTGGATTGTAGCGCATGGCAAGAGCATCCGTCCGCCCTTGAGCAATTACAGACCTTTGCGGTATTTGACAGCACCAATTGCGGCTATTCGCCGCTGATGTTTTTGCTCTCGCCTTGTCTGATGAAAAGCTGGCAATACGGGCATATTGAAACCGCCAGTCGCCGCTTGGATAAACGCCTAAAACAACATAATCATGCCTACAAAGAGCGCAGCGATTTAGCCTTGCGCTGCGCCTCGCGTGAAGCCCTTGAACAGGATTTGCAAACCATGCAGGGCTTGGAAGCCGAGGCACATTACGAGCGCGGGCGCATTGCGCAAGCCTTGCGCACCTTGCAAATCAACCGCGATACCCTGCTGGAAAATCAGCGTTTCTTGACCAACGATCTGGCGGGCGAATGGCAATTTGATTGGCAATGGTACGATGCGCCCTTACAGGCTTTGCAACAGCAGCGCGACGGCTTGCCACCTTCCGCAGCCGCGCAACCGGCTTTGCTCAAGGATTTTGAGTATGTCAGCGAAGAATTACACAACTTGCAAACCTATTTGCAAGGAAAACTCACCCATTTGCAAGGATCCAAAGAACGCTGGCAGGTGGCTTTAGAAAAACAACGACTCGAATTATACGAAAAACTCGGGCATATTGGTCATGCGATTATTTTGCTGGTAGCGTTGGCGGAAATGGGACACGTCATCCACAATGCCACCTCCGGCAAATACGCCGCCGCCCACGCTGCGCATGAGAGTGGCGGCGGCATGTGGCAAGCCCTGCTGAATGCTTTGCACGGGTTCGACAACAGCCCGCCCATGCACATTTTAGCCACCTTGCTGCAAAGCCCCACGCTGTTTGTGGGGTTAGTGCTGTTGATTATATTGCCCGTGCTGCGGGCATGGGGGCGTTATGAATGGCGGCGCGCCCGCGAACACCGCGAACATCGCCGCGCCAATCAAACGCGCCAATCCTCTTAAAGCGGTTTCAAACAAATCTAAGGAGTTAATACCATGAGTGATGTACGTCAATATGTGCAAATGTATATTGCCGATTTAGCCAATATTTTAGCCGATTGTGAAGATGACACAGCGATTCTCGACGCTGCCCGTACCGCCTTTGGTGAGCGCGACGAGCGTTATCTCGCCATTGCCGGCGCGGTGGATGAAATGAAAAAAGGCGGCTTCGGGCGTTACAAAGTCAAGCGTCCGCCCAATCAGCCGACCGACAAGCGTCCGTCCAATTAGCCGACCGATTAGTCGGCAGGAAGTGGCTGGGCGTGGCTGACCTGGGAGTGGCTGACTTCCAAGTCAGCCAAGCGGCGTAGCCGCTTCAATCGCCTACGGTGATTAGGCTAAACTGGAGCTTAGCCGCTCCCAGGTAGCGATGGGAATTCGCCGCCCATCGGGTAAATAGTCGGCACTTGTACAATATCAAAATGTTCGGCAACGATTTTTAGGGTTTCGTCGGCTTTGTTGGCGACCGCTTGTAGGGCGAGCTTCAGGTTTGTTGTCTTCAATGGCAATAACGCAGCGTTTCATGCCGCCTAGTGCGTAGGATAAAATGCGTGCGCCGATGATGATGTGTGCGGCGCGTTTTCTAGTTCCCAAGTGCCACTTGGGAACGAGGGCAAGCACCTCTGGGAGTGCTGATCTCCAGACCAGCACAAGCGGCTTTCAGCAGCAAGCGCTAATCAGGAGATTAGCACTCCCAGTCTTAAGAACGAAGGAACGCCTACACCCCGCCCATCACCACAAAGCCCGCCCAGTGCATCGGGTGGCTAAACGGGCGCGTTTTCGACTTGCGCCAATCCAACGCCGCCGTGCAAATGCCACTCAGCGCAGCACCATGCGCTGCTTGCCAGTCTGTTTGCAAGGTCGCCAAAGTCGTGTCGCGCATCTCGCGTAACTGCACCTGCGCTTGCGCGACTTGTTGGTGTAAGGGCAGATCGGGCTGTGCTTGCTGCACTTGCAACAGGCAATGGGCGAATGCCAGCGCGGTCACGTCGCGCACCGACCACAGGGTGCCCACCACTTGCCGCGCACCGAGTGCGGCAAAGGCGGGACCAATGCCGAGCGGCGACAACCAACCAGCGGCTTGTGCGCCGGTGACGTTGGAATTGCAGGCGGAGAGTACCAGACAATCGCACTGCAAGCGCGTGGCGTGTAACAACCAAATCGGCAAATCCACGGTTACCGTCTTGCCGTCCGATTTGCCAGCGGTTTTACCGCCCGTCAGTTGCAAACCACTGTGTTGCGGCGCGTCGCTGTAATATTCACCGTGGCTACTCAGCCATATCCGCGCCTGCGGTTGTTGCAGGTGTTGCAAGGCGTGCAACAGCGACACCTCGCCGGTGTCGCGGGTGGTTTGCCAGGCTTGCGCCACCAAGTGAGCTTCAAACTGGCTACAGGGCAAATTGGTGGGCGCGGCAAACACCCAGTCTGCCGCTGGCGGTGCGTCTGGCGGCGTAGCGGTGGCGGTTTGATACCAATGGCTAATGCTCACCGCACGGCTGACGAGTTGGCTTAACGGCGGCAATGCTTCCCAAGGCAACTGTCCCAACGGCGCGGGCAACAGCAGGTACAAATGGTTGCAAGCGCGTTGCTTAGCAAGCTCCGCCAAATAATCCGCCACGCCGCACACTGCCGCGCTGCCCATCACCACCTGCCAATGCGCATCCTGCGGTTCGGCTTGCGCCAACCAGTCTTTATCCACGTTATTCGCATATTGCCGGTCAGGATTCGGGTCTAGCCAATTTCCAACACGGTCTGCCATCCAACAATCCGTCACGCCGCTGAGTTGGGCATTAAACCACAGGGCTTGCGCCGCGCAACTCGGCGGCAGGTCGTCTAATCGCAAGCCGTTAGCATCCAACCACAGCCAGCGCAAATTTTGCTGGATCGGATCAAAAAACGCTTGCACCAGCGCGCTGCGAGCGGGTAAACGCGCTTGGCAGGCGGCGACAGCGGGCGGATGATGTAGCCATGGGGCAAATTGCGCCAGCCAAATCTCCAACATTTCAAAAGGTTCATCGGCAGCGTGTTGCTTGTTTTCAATAAACATCGTTACCGAGCGGTGGATAGCTTCCCACAACAACTTGCCGAGTGAATATTCCCAATTAAAGGGTAGATCAATACCCAAGCCCAGCAAACCGCAGCGGGCGCGTTCCAGACTGTGCCAAAGCGACTCGACATCGGGCGTGGCGTGGTTTAATTGCTCGCGCAACAGTGCCGCCGCCCAGTCATGCACCTGTTGCCCCAGATAAGATGTTTGGTATTGGTAGCCGTGTAACACCTGATTAACGCGCTGCTCCAAGGCTGCAAGCTGCGCTTCGGCAGTGGCATCAGGGTTGATTGGAAACTGCCGCGCCCAAGCGGTTTCCAAGCCATCGCGCAGGGTGTCGTGGCTGTGTCCTAACAACACCAGCCGCTCTAGCCGAGGCGATTCAATGGGCGGCAGGGCAACATCGGCAAACACCTTCGCCAAACGCCGCGCTTCGGCTTGCGCAGTTTGCCAGTGCGCCTGCAAATCCGTCTCGTGCTTGCCGTCAAGCATGGCATCGAGATAATCGCGCACAAGCGTTTCAAAATTCTCTACCTGGGTTAATGCTCGGTCTAAATGACGCGCCAATATCTTCGCATCGGGCGGGGCGTCGGATTGCTCAAGCCAAAACTCAACAAACACCGGAATCGTCGGCTGTAACAACGCCCGCCACCAAGCTTGGGCAAACAGTGCTTGCAAACGCGCTCTATCGCGCCAAGGCGGCTGCGCGTCCCAGTCTGTCGCTGTCTCACTCAACGCCAGCAAGCCCAGCACCAGCGCGGGCAAGCGTTGTATCCGCCCTAGCTCAGTAGGAATCTGCTCGGCTTGACACAGATTATGACTCCACACCGCCGCCGCCTCTTGCGCCGTGCGCTCGATACCCTGATACCAGGTGTCATCTTCGGCAAGCGTCTGCCATGCCTGCCACCGCGCCTGATAGTGCTGCTCGGCAGCACGCCAGCGGCGCAGCGAGCCGGCATAACGCCAACGCTGCCACCAAGAGGGCGCGGCGGGATTGATGCCGTGCAACTGACACGCCGCCCGTTCGGCTTCTGCCTCACGCAAACGGCTACGCTGTTGCGCCAAACGCGCTTGCAGCGGTGTCAAGCGTTTGAGCAAATCGCGCAAAGGCTGGGCATACGCTTGTTGCTCTAGGGCGAACAGGCTTTCCGCCAAATCCAGCAACTTGTGCGTCGGCACAAAGGCAAAATGCCGCCCATCTCGCTGAGGCGAATGCCAGTCGAGCATAGCCCGCCACAGCTCTATGCTGCCCTGCGTCAAGGACTCGGGTGCGGGGTCACTGCGGAGATAACCCTCACGCCAATTGCGTTGGTGGATTGCTTTGTCGCCTGCCTCAACTGCCCCGCCGCCCGCCCAGGTCCAGAACGCCGCCGCCGGATACTGATCCGTCACCAAACCACCCAGCCCTTGCAGCCCGAAAGCAGTTAGGTAGGCATCGTAGAGCGTGACTATCGTAGCCCAGACCGCAGCCGACTGCGGCTGTTGGCACAATGCCTCGTGCGCGGTCGCCAGTCCCTGTTGATAGCTGATGATTGCCTGCGCTGTATCGGGCGGCTGCAATGCCCTGTAGCTGACCCCCAGATTGAAGTGCAGCTTGAGGATTTGCGCCAGCACGGCGGGGTCCTGTTGCGCGTCGAGCGGGGCGGCGGCGGACACTGCCAGTCCTTGTTGAGTGCTGATGATTGCCTGCGCTGTATCGGGCGGCTGCAATGCCCTGTAGCTGACCCCCAGATTGAAGTGCAGCTTGAGGATTTGCGCCAGCACGGCGGGGTCCTGTTGCGCGTCGGGCGGGACGGCGGCGAACACTGCCCGTCCCTGTTGATAGCTGATGATTGCCTGTGCTGTATCGGGCGGCTGCAACTTCCAGTAGCTGCCCCCCAGATTGACGTGCAGCCTGAGGATTTGCGCCAGCACGGCGGGGTCCTGTTGCACGTCTAGCGGGGCGGCGGCGGACACTGCCAGTCCTTGTTGAAAGCTGATGATTGCCTGCGCTGTATCGGGCGGCTGCAATGCCCCGTAGCTGACCCCCAGATTGAAGTGCAGCCTGAGGATTTGCTCCAGCACGGCGGGGTCCTGTTGCGCGTCGGGCGGGACGGCGGCGAACACTGCCCGTCCCTGTTGATAGCTGATGATTGCCTGTGCTGTATCGGGCGGCTGCAA
>CAZOSP010000084.1:0-17402 GCA_964582525.1 uncultured Thiomargarita sp.
ACTCGCGCATTTCCTGCTCTGAGCGTTGTGCTGATAAGTGCATCTCATCCTTAAAATCCTGCATTTCAGCCTTAAACTCGCGCATTTCTGTCTTAAACTCGCGCAACTCACGGGAAGTCCGTGCGGTTTCCTGTAATAATTGCACCATCAAATCTTCTAAACGATCGACTCTTTCTATAACGGCTACCATTTTAAGTCTCCTGATTTAATCATTCACGTTGCGCGGTTAGTGCTTTTTGCTGCAAAATATCACTTAAGGATGAGCATTCAATACTACCCGAAGCTCAAACCTTCTAGGTTTTGAAAACCTAGAAGGTTTACGTCCGCGTAACGTGAGATAGCTAAGTTTACCAGCCATGGAGTTGAAACCAGCCAGCACGATTTAATACATCGGCGGCATAATCGCGTCCAGTGGTTTTGCAATCTACATCTTGCCCGCTGGAAATGCAGCTATAGGTCGCTGTCGCGCCGGCGTTGTAAGCAGCGAGAATGGCTTTTTCCATGAGTTCAGCAGGTACGTTGCGCTGCTTGAAAAAAACTCGATTGCTATTGAGTACAGTGCAAGCGTATAAAATATTTGCCCGTGCATTTTGCCAATTTCCGGTGCGCGCAAATTCATGCCAGTCATAATCAATCTGCATTAAACCGCGCCCATAGCCGCCGCCGTCATTGGGCTCAAGACCGGTGCGCACACCACGCGGCGGGCGTTTTGCGTAATCCCCGCGCCCGCCGGGGCCGGGCGGCTTGAGTGCCAAACCCCAGTGCGATTCGCGTGAGCCGATGCCACAAATCACCACGGCGGGTAATTGGGTTTTTTGCGCGGCTTCTTGAATAAGACTGCGGTACTTATTGGCTTCTTGTAGTTGGCGCAGCATGGTCGAATCATTTTTATTCAAATGCGTGGAATAATGTCCGGCACTAACAGAACCGCCGCCGCTATTGCCGCCGCTGACAATAATGCCGCCACCGCTGGCAGCATGTTCGTCAGTGCGTTTGCTACCGAACCATGAAGAAACAAAGCTGAACAATCCCATAATAAATTTCTCCTTACCTGCGAGTAGGGGGGTATTAGCCTCTTTCCAACAAGGCGTTCAGCTCAATTAAGCCGGTGTTGGCACGCGAAATATACGCAGACATGACCAGCGAGTGATTAGCGAATAAGCCAAAATCAGAGCCATTCAAAATCAGCGGACTCCACAGCATACGTTGCGTGTATTCCAATTCTTGAATAATCTGACGCAAGCTGGTCAAGGCGCGTTTTTTCTCCAATACGCCTTCAAAATCAACTTCAACCGCACGCAATAAATTAATCAATGCCCAAGAGGTTCCCCGCGCTTCGTAGAACACATCGTCAATCTCCCACCAAGACGTTTTGGTCGAAATCATGCTGTCATTAGCAGTCGATTGCTCGCTGCCGAGTTCGCCTTCTAGGTCAACATTCACGCGGGTTTCGCCGACACTGGCGTTGAGGCGTTTAGACAAGCTCCCCAAACGACGCGCCACCAGTTTTAACCATTCGCGCAAATTATCTGCCCGCGAAAAGAACTGCGCATTGCTGTTTTTGTTATCGGCAATACTGGCTAAATAGCCTTCCAGATGTTCAATGCCTCGACGGTATTCGCTTTCTGCCGCCGGCACCATCCAAGAATTATTATTCACATTAAAACGCGGCTCTGCTTTGGCTAAATCGGGATTTTCTTCCGCCAGCGTTTGCGCACGGCTGATGTCGTTACGCAGTGCTTTGCTAAAATCACGCACCTGTTGCAATACGCCAAATTCCCAGTTGGGCATATTGTCCATGAAAATACTGGGGGGCGTGACATCATTAGAAATATAACCACCTTGCTTATCCAATAGGGTGCTTGCAACCTTAATCAGCGTATAAGTGGTGACATAACCATTCACCATGTTATGCCCTTTTTGTTCAGCGTAGGCTTTCGCTTCGGCTTCAACATCCATTAAATCAGGTTCAAAACTCCAATAAAAGCCGATAGCATAGAAGAATAAAAACAGGACTAAGGCGATAGTGCCGATTTTTTTGCTCTTGTTTTCAGTTTTTAATAAGCCCTGCCAGTTAAATGTTCGTTTTGCAGGGGGAGACTCGCCGCCGCCGTCCATATCTGCTACGGGCGAAATCGGCTGATGCTCTTGTGGGGTGGGTTGTTCGCTCATCATGTTGCTCCTTTTGTTGATGTGATGTTGCTAAAATAAGGACTTGAAAAACAGTCGAAGGGTAAGTTATGGGGATTATTCTCGCATAGTTTGCTTAAATTTTGTTCATCCCCACCATAAAAAGCACCTCTGGGAGTGCAGGGAGTGGCTGACTGTAAAGCTCCTGCTTAGCCACTCCCAGCACAAGCGGCTTTCAGCCGCCGCGCTGATCAGGAGATTAGCACTCCCAAGCGCAGTATAAGCGGAAAACCTGACAGGTTTTTAAAAACCTGTCAGGTTTGAATTCCGGTGTATTATTAAATCCTCATTCCTAAGCACACATTATGAATAAAAACAAACACCGTTTTATTATCAACCGTCATGGACAAGTACGCCACCTGCATTTTATCGGCATTGGTGGCGTAGGCATGGGTGGCATCGCCGAAGTGATGCACCATCTAGGCTACAACGTATCCGGCTCAGATATGCGTGAAGGGGCGATGACGCAGCGTTTACGCGACTTGGGCGTGACTATTTTTATTGGACACCAAGCCGCGCAAGTGAGCGGCTGCGATGTCGTCGTCGTTTCTAGCGCGGTATCTGCGGATAATCCTGAAGTGGTTGCCGCCCGCCAACAACGTATTCCGATCTTGCGCCGCGCCGAAATGCTTGCCGAACTGATGCGCTTTCGTCAGGGCATTGCGGTGGCGGGAACGCACGGCAAAACCACTACCACCAGTTTATGTGCGAGCATCCTCGCTGAAGGCAAACTGGAACCGACTTTTGTGATCGGCGGTCGTCTCAACAGTGCCGGCACCAATGCTTGCTTGGGGGCGGGCGATTATCTGGTCGCTGAAGCCGATGAAAGCGACGCATCTTTTCTGCACCTGCATCCGGTGATGACCATTGTCACCAACATTGATGCCGATCATCTAGAAACTTACGAGGGGGATTTCAACAAATTACGCGAAGCTTTTATTACCTTTTTGTCTCAATTACCTTTTTACGGGCTTGCTGTGTTGTGCTATGACGATCCGGTAATTCGCGGCTTGTTGCCGGAACTCAGCAAACCGGTGTTGACGTATGGCTTAACCCCGGAAGCTGATGTTTATGCTTTCGATATATGTCAACAGGGTGCGCTCACCCACTTTAAGGTCAACACTGCCGGGCGCGCCGCGCCGCTGGACATCACCCTCAACATGCCCGGTCAGCACAATGTCAGCAACGCGCTTGCCGCTATCGCCATTGCGCAAGAGCTGGGCGTGCCTGATGTTGCCATTTGTCGCGCCTTGCAAAAATTTCAAGGCATCGGGCGGCGTTTCCAACTACGAGGCGAAGTACAAACAGCCAAAGGTAAGGTATTATTGATTGATGACTACGGACACCATCCCCGCGAAATGCAGGCGACCATCGCCGCCATCCAAAGCGGCTGGTCTGAACGCCGTCTGCTGGTCGTCTTTCAGCCGCACCGCTACACCCGCACACGCGATTTATTTGCTGATTTTGTCAGTGTGTTAAGCGGCTTAGAGCATTTGTTGCTGATGGATGTGTACCCGGCTGGTGAGCCGCCGATTGTCGGCGCGGACGGCACCAGTCTGCACCGCGCTATCTGTGCGCAACGCGCCAATCGCCACGGTACGGTGCATTTTATTGAGCAAGCCGCAGCATTAATCGATATTCTGCGCGAAGAAATTGAAGACGGGGATATTGTGCTGACTTTAGGCGCGGGCAGCATCGGCGCATTAGCAGCAACACTGCCTCAAGCATTACAACAGTAAAATCAACAGACTTTGTAAAAATGCCCGAAAGTAGGCGGGCGTATCGCAGATTTTGCCACTCATTTAAGGGCAGTGACGCAGCGCATGACAACAAGCGTGCGATGCCGATGACAAAAAGGAGACACCTCATGCCCACTGCTTATATTACTCACCCAGCTTGCGCACTGCATGATATGGGTTACGGGCATCCCGAATGTCCCCAACGCCTGAGCAGCATAGAAGATCGCCTCATGGCAGCAGGCTTGCTGGATTTTTTGCAATACCATGAAGCACCAAAAGCTAAAACCAGTCAATTAAGGCGCGTGCATGATGCTGACTACATAAAAATAATAACCCAGTACCATCCGCGCCCCGGCGAAGAGCATCGCTACCTAGACCCCGATACCCTGATTATGGAATACACACCCGAAGCCGCTTTGCGCGCTGCCGGCGCGGTGGTGCTGGCAACCGAACTGGTGGCTAACGGCAAAGTCAACAACGCATTTTGCAACGTGCGCCCGCCCGGACATCACGCGCTACGCAATCAAGCGATGGGCTTTTGCTTTTTTAATAACGTCGCCGTAGGCGCCGCTCATGCGTTGGCAAAGTTTGGCTTACAGCGTGTTGCTGTGTGTGATTTTGACGTGCATCATGGCAACGGCACAGAGGCTATTTTTGAGCAAGATTATCGCGTCATGCTGTGTTCTTCTTATGAACATCCTTTTTATCCGCATACGCCGGTCAATCGACATAGCCCGCATATTGTCAACGCTTTACTAGACCCCGGCACCCATGGCGAGGGATTTCGCCAAGCTATCACCGAACACTGGCTGCCCGCTTTGCGCCGCTTCGCGCCACAAATGATTTTTATTTCCGCTGGTTTTGATGCGCATATTGAGGACGATATGAGTCATGTGCATTTGCGCGAAGCCGATTATGTTTGGGTGACAGAAGAGCTGCTTAAAATCGCCGAGGTCAGTGCGCAAGGGCGTGTTGTTTCGGTGCTAGAAGGTGGCTATGCCTTATCCGCTTTAGGACGCAGCGTGACCGAGCATGTCAGAACGCTAATGGGCGTTCATTAAGCGGATTGCTATTTCTAGGCAGCTATTTTAATCTTACGCGGGATTTATTGACTGTGTCCGCCGCTGACACCACACTCACAGAATGTTTTACAGATAGGTAACTGGTGAGTATATTCGGTTCAATCGTTCATTTAAGCAAAACAAGGAGAAACCCGTACATGACATCTGAATTTATGGGTAAAGCAGCAACATTAAGCGAAGAAAACTTCCAAGAGGCAGCCGAAATGATCGGCTGTCATATCGCTGCTGTCAAAGCAGTGGTTGAAGTAGAAGCGGCTGGTAGCGGCTTTTTTAAGGACGGTCGCCCGAAAATTTTATTTGAATCGCGCTGGTTTCACAAACTGACTCAAGGAGAGTACGATGCCAGTCATCCCGACTTATCCACCTCGCGCTGGGTGCGTAACTACTATGGCGGTGTACGTGAATACGAGCGTTTGAGCGCGGCTATCGAACTCAACCGCGAAGCCGCCTTAGAATCTGCCAGTTGGGGCATGTTTCAAATTCTCGGCATTAACTACAAGGTGTCAGGATTTAGCCAGGTTGATGACTTTGTAAAAAGCATGGTTGATTCTGAAGGCGAACACTTAAAAGCCTTTGTCAATTTTGTCAAAGGCAATCGCTTAGATGACGAATTACGTGATTTACGCTGGGGAGATTTTGCGCGTGGTTACAATGGACCCGGCTATAAGCAAAACCGTTACGATGAAAAACTGGCTGACGCATTTGCCAAACATGCCCGCGGCGTTGTGCCGCCCACCACCTTAGACATCCAGCTTGCTTTGCAACAACGGGGCTACAGCCTGACTGCCGATGGTGTCACAGGACCTACGACCCGCCGCACAATTCGGGAATTTCAAGAAACGCAGGGCATAGTACCGGATGGAATAGCCGGACCCGCCACATTAGAAGCCCTGAGCCTAGTAGAAGTCGCAGACCCCATTGTGATGTGCGAGCATCTGCATAGCGAGTCTTAAGAAACGCCGCGTCTGCGGTTTTCCAATCCTCTAGGTCTTGAAAACCTAGCGGGTTTCGCAAAAAAATCTATCGTGCATGAAATGATAAAAAAACAACTGGGCTTTACTTTACTAGAACTGCTGATCGCCATGACCCTGGCGGCGATGGTCATGGCGTTGCTGGGCGGCGGTTTGAATCTGATTATCAAAGACTGGCAGCGCAGCACTGATCGACTTGAAGAAAAACTCGATAATAGTTTGATTTTATTACAAATTGAGCGGGCTTTTCAGGGCGCGTTTGGACATTTATACATGCACCCCAAAGATAAACGCCGTTATATTTTGTTTGAAGGCGAAAAGGATCAGGTGATTTGGGTTTCCACCGCTTCGCCGCAACGTGAAGCGGGGCTGTATGCTTGGCACATCGAACCCGGTAAAGATAAAAAGGGTATTCAGTTGCGCGTTGTACCGGCTTTTGCCGATGATCCATCCAATCGCTTAGAAAAAGCCGAACCGCTGTTATTATTTGACCATCATCAAGTGCGTTTTGAATATCTCGACATTGATCCCATGGGCAAAGATACCGAATTTGAAAAAAGCGAATGGCTAGAAACTTGGTCAGGAGAGGAACGTCAAAGCCTGCCTCATGCGGTGCGTATGACTTTGCAAAAAGAAGATAATAAAGAAGACACTTTAGAAATAATTGGGCTTATTCTTGCTCCTGAACATTTTACCCTGAACCCCAAGCGCGTTGATTAAAGCAACCCCTCACGCACATTTAAGTCTTAGTTTTTTAACCGCAAAGGAGATTAACATGTTATTGAATACCCTAACGAAAATGGCTTTAGTTTTCAGCATAGGCTGTTCAGCCGCGCTGTCAGCCGCGCAAGTCAATATTATCAAAGACCTAGCCTCTATCACGGTGCAACATCAAGGCAAGTCGGTGACTATTGAGCGGGCGCAAGACAGTATGAACATTATTCACCCGGATTTTTCCCTGACCTCGCGTCCTTGTCCGCCGTTTTGCGTACAACCTATGCAGCTTGCGGCGGGCGTGCAAACCATTGGCGAATTGGAAGTATTGGATTATTTACAAAAACGTAGCAGCGGCGATGAGGCGATTTTAGTCATTGACTCACGCACGCCAGATTGGGTAGCAAAAGGCACTATTCCGGGGTGCGTGAATATTCCTTGGAATAAGCTGAGTTCTAGCGTGGGCGCGGCTGATCCAATGAGCATCATGGACATGTTGACCGGTACTTTTGGTGTACAAGAAGTGGAAGGCTTGTTTGATTTTTCTAACGCCAAAACCCTAGTGATGTTTTGTAATGGTGCTTGGTGCGGACAATCGCCGTTAAATATCCAAACTTTACTCAGATACGGCTACCCAGCGGAAAAACTTAAATGGTATCGCGGCGGGATGCAGATGTGGGAAGTGTTAGGCTTTACCACGGTCAAATAAAGGGAGTCTGTCATGCAAGAGACGCTTCAACAACGCTGTCAAAGCAAGCTCAATGAAGCCTTTAAGCAACTGCAAGCACCTATTTCTACTCAAGAAATATCCGCTTTGGCTGAACAGATTGTGACCATTACCAGTCGCTCCAGTCGGCATTTCCACGACACCGAACATTTGTTAGACGTAGCAGAAAGCCATGATGGTATCGAAATTCTTGCCGCATTGTTTCACGATTTGATTTATGTACAGGTGGATGCTGGCATTGCCCTCAATCAGGCTTTTTATCTCGCTCCTTTCATTGAAGAAGTGGCAGAACAACAAATCTCAATTCGAGAAAAGCTGCCGGAAGATCGGGTGTATGAAATGGTAGCGAGCATTTTTGATGTGTACCCCGGTCAAATACTGTCTCCGCTGGATGGCGAAAATGAATTTTTAAGTGCCTTATTCGCCGCCAAAGTGTTGCAAACCTGGTTGCCGCTTAAAATATTGTTGCAAATTACTGTCTGTATTGAAGCCACCATCCCTTTTCGCAGCATCTCGGCTGAAGGCATGACACCCATGATCGCCTCGCAACAACGGGTGCAACGCCTCAACCAACGCTTTGCTTTGGGTTTTTCCGACAGCGACATCATCGCCACGATCAAACGCGCAGTGGTTTTAGCGAACCGCGATATTCAAAACTTCTCAGACCCCAATCCAGTGGCTTTCTTAAATAACACCTGGCACATTTTGCCGGAATTGAACCAAGGCTTAAGTCGCGGGGATATTTACACCGTCCGCGAATATCGCCGCACTTTGCAAAAAATGTCCTCTTTTCTCAATAGCTTACCCGCCGAGCGGGTGGTCGGACGCTTTGCCGACGAGCCGCCCGAATCGGTTTACCAAACCAGCGTTGAACGTATTGCCTACAACTTAGCAATAGCACGGGCTTATCTGAATATGAAACTGGTGGCTATCACCCTCTTAGAAGCGCTAGCTCTACGGCTGCATGATGACACGCCCGTCAGCCTGATGACCGGCGGGCTGCCGGGCGGCATCAATGACACCCATCTACATTTGGAAAATTTCTTACCCGAACTAGAGCAGCGTTACCATCCCCATAGCGCGATCGAAGCACAAATTTTGTGCTTACTGGAAGAAGGACGCACCCGTGATTCGCATTATGATACCAAGCACTCCCCCCTCTCAGCGTTTATGCTAAAAAGCCTCGGTTTCGCTGAAATGCAGCGTCTGCATAAACGCGCTTTACAAATGTTCGCCGAAGAAATCAGCGCGGAAGCCTTTTTAGCCTGTTGCCCAACAGAGCTGGTGAATGCCACGCTCACCGCCCTAGTCCAATTATTTGAGGCGCGCATCGCCGTTTTAAGGCGAGGTTATGAGGATTAATGCGCATTGAGAGGCTTAATCTCTTCGCCACGCACATACTCGACACGGCTTCCCCTGTGCGGCAACAGCAACCAAGGCGAATAGGTGTGCCAGCCTTCAGGCGCGTCATAACGCAGGCGAAAACGCAGCGGCTCAGGTACATTGCCACGCACCTGTCCTTGCGCGGGCAAGACCATTAAGCCGAATAATTCTGCATTAATCAGCGTATAGCTGCCTTCTCGATAGGGCGCGAACTGCCAGCTTATCAGCCGATTGTGTTCGCTGATCTGTACGGATAACGGGGCTTGCTTTTCCCGATCGCGCCAATCCTGCAACCGTTGCGGCATCGCCCGCGTCACCTCGCGCACGCAAGCACACAGCGCGTCATACTGAAAAAAGCGTTTATCCTCTAAATGCTCAATTTGACTCAAATCAAACACCAAAGACGGCGGCGTTTTACCTATCACCCTTTGCTGCAACCAACGCAGGCGTGTATCTGCCCAATTCAATCCGTCTAACAACACATAATGACTCGGCGACTGCTGGATAAAACTCGCATGTGCCGCAAATCGTTCAACTTGAGGTTTAAGTGCCTGTCTTGCCTGAAAATTCTGCATAAGCAGCAGACTCAATAACACACCCAAAATAAGCATACGCGGGTACAGCATAAACCTTGATTGCCCAAGGATTAAAACCACGCCCACCGCCAATACCACACTGGGCAAAATCAGCAAACGGTAAGTATCGGCATTGACCAAATGCTGCAAAGCGGGGATCAAAGGCGCGAGCGTGAGAAACAGCATTAAAGGTATCAGCCAACGCGCTGCGTTGTAGTGCCAGATTGCGTACAATATTAAAAACCCCAGCAAAACCAGCGCAACACCTAGCGATAGAGGATCGTTGCCAAACAGTTTCTGCATCATAAGCAAAGGCAGATTCAACACCGCTTGCGGCGTTACAGGCTGCCCATAGCCACCCAGCAAAACACCGAGCATGTAAAAACGCCACCCTACATAAGCGCAAGCCACACCAGCCAGCGGCAGCAGATAAAAAAAACGGCGACGCACATCCGCTTCGGGCAAAAACGGCAAAAGCAGAATAAGCGGCACATAAATCTCTTTAGCAGAACACGCCAGCGCATAAAATAGCGTACCGCCCAGCAACCATTGCCAACGCCCTGTACGCAACGCATTGACATAAAACAATAATGCCAACAACGCAAAGCCCAGTCCCTCCAAATAATGCCGTGTCATCAGTTGATGCACCAACGTCTGCATCGGCGCACTCGCCAACCACAACAGCACCCCCAGCAAACTCCACAACCGACTAAGCCACAGCCTTAATAGCAAAAATAAAGCAATAGCAACCCAACTCAAAGACAGCAAGTGATGCCCGTAGTAGCCCAACGGCGCCAGCCCAAATAAGGCAAAATCCAGCTCAAAAGAGAGAGAAACCCAAGGCGTGAGATTTGCTGATGATAATTCCCGCCAAGCATCAGGAACAAAAAAATATTCCCAAGGGCTGTATCGATAGACATGCTCAAGGATAGCCGTATCATCCCAAGTCCAAGCGTGAGCAAGGACAAAAAAATACAGACCAAACACAGATACAGGCAACAACAAGTAAACAGGCATAAATCACCTCATGCCGCGCAGCGTGCTGGCACGCGGCAGTCTTGTGTAACAGCGGGATACATTTGTGGTTTTTTTTAGACAAGAATTTGGCTATGCTGCCAGTTTGCATAAATAATGATAAGGTCATTCCATGTATATTTTGGCATTAGATGCGTCCTCAGAACAATGCTCCTGCGCCTTGCTGTACCAACAACAAATCCTCGTGCGCAGCGAATTTGCCCCACGCCGTCACGCCGAATTGCTCCTGCCAATGGCGGATAGCCTACTCGCAGAAGCCGGCTTAAAACCCACACAATTAGACGCAGTAGCGTTTGGACGTGGACCCGGCAGTTTTACCGGTTTGCGCATCGCCTGCGGCATTGCACAAGGCATCGCCCTCAGCGCAGATTTACCCGTCATACCCATTTCTTGTTTAGCCGCTTTAGCCCAAGCCGCCGTGCAAGAACACGCCTGTCAACAAGTATTAAGCGTATTAGATGCGCGCATGGAAGAAGTGTATTGGAGTTGCTTTGCCCGCAACGATAAAGGCTTAGTCGAACTGCTGCGCGAAGAAGTGGTCAGCCCCCCGGCGGCGGTCAATCTGCAAGACTGCACGGGAAAAAGCTGGCAAGCGGTAGGGACAGCTTGGACAGCCTACCCAAGCCTCACCGAGCAAATACAAAAAGCACAAGGCAAGGCGCCATTGCTACGTTATCCACAAGCACAAGCCATGTTGCCATTAGCACAAGCCGCATGGCAACAACAACAAACCGTCACAGCGGCTCAAGCGCACCCGGTGTATCTGCGCAATCAAGTGGTACAAAAATAGGATATATAGCCAAATGACCCAGACCTTCTAGGTTTTAGAAACCTAGAAGGTCTGAATAAGTTGATCAACCTGCCAACAAGCTCCCCGCCCGCGCCCGCCAGTCTATACTGTCAAGCGCCTCTCCCTCTTCGAGACTTTGCAAACGCATTTCGCATAAATGCTGAAGAAGAGCCGGCTCGCCGTCGCAATGCTGCCAAATCCACTGCGCATCGGCTTCGCTAAAGGTGATCGGCGAGCGTTCAATCAGATTCCGCGCCTCCTCTTCGCTGAATTTATCTAATACCACTTGATAGCCAAACACGTTAAAAAACGGCGAAGGTTTACCTTTTTCGAGCGCTAATTGGGCGGGTGATTGGCGCGAGGTAAGCAGAAAGCCCAGTTTACCTTGTGAATAATTATGCTGAATGGAACGCAAGCCCCACCAAAATTCTTGATCTAAATCGGCAGAATCCAGCCCATATTCAATATCGTCCATCAAAATGAGAGTAGGTTTTTGTAAGCCATGATGACTGATGAGTTCCTCAAAGGTGATCAAATTGCAATCGCTGATGCGTGGCAGTGACAGGGATTCGAGCAGGTGCAACAGCAAGCTGCTGCGTTGACGCATCCGCGCCTCCTTGAAATCGATTAACACCACCTGATGCTGAGATGACACTGCGTGCTTCGCTGTGTGTTTCAGGTAATGCAGCAGGGAGCTTTTGCCGCTGCGCCGTGCGCCAGTGACGGCGATATTTTGCAGCGGGAAACGTCGCCACAGCTTAAAAATGCGTGTAAGCGCAGCTTCGCGTCCACAAAATTGGCGCGGTTCAGTGATCGGCGGTCCTACCACAAAAGGGCTTAAGGCGGCATCGGGTATTTCGCCGTTTTCATTGAAATCTAAGCGGTTTTCTCCGTCCCCGCGCTGTCGATAGGCACAGCCGGCTGACATGAGCAAAGCGTTGGCTTCGTCTGGACCTAGCTGTAAATGAGGAATGCAGGCACGAATTTTGTCGCAGTCGGGGCGTATAATTTCGCCGCGCCGCCAGCGAATCAGTGTGTGGCGATGAAAGCCCACACGACGGGCTAATTCGCTGTTGCTCATGCCTTGTCTGTCCATGTATTGAACTAATAATTGTGCAAAGGTACTCATGGATTGCTAATGACCTTATATTGTCGTAAAAACGCACTGTGTAAGTTTAATGATGTATCCGTGTCAATATCAATCTTAATGCCAAACTTTGCACTATCGGTAAAATCCTCTAGGTTTTGAAAACCTAAAAGGTTTAGGGGCTGAGTAAAAACTTTCTATAGTGCTTCAGATAAGGCACTCGCACTAAATAACCCCCCCCCGCATTGCGCAGGGTTTTTGTTTATCTCCAAGTCACGACAACAGGCGCATGGTCATTCTGTGCAGCTATTGTCGTAACGCACAAGACCGACGAAAAGACCAGCGGAGAGATTTGTTGCGAGTTACCTAAGGTAAAAAACCGTAGCAGACATGATCCTGTCCTGTCCTTTTGAAGTGTTACATTGTATTTACAATAGCCGATAAGTGCAGCTAAGGAATGAGGATTTAATAATACCTGAAACTCAAACCTGATCAGCGATTACGGCTATAAATTTGTACCCGTAAATCATGGCTCACGGTTAAAATAGATTGTCCGTCTAATGCAAACTGCACGCGCAAAATAGCCGCTGTGAGCTTGTCTAAGACTTGATGTAACGCGCCACTTCTCATGTCCCAAATACGCACGGTTTTATCTACGCTGGCGGTTGCCAGCCAGATGCCATCCCGCGAAAAAGCCGCGTCGCTTAATGCGGCTTTGTGTCCTTGACAACTATATTTTAACTGCCCACTGGCAAGCTCCCAGACTTTTGCCGTTTGGTCGGCGGATAGGCTGACTAGATGCAGGTTGTCATCACTCAACAGCACGCGATAAATGGCTTTTTGGTGCGCTTGTATGCGGCGCAGAGGCTCGCCGCTGAGGCTATGCCAATAATGCACACTGCCGCAGGCGGACGCGGTTATCAATAATTCGCCATCGCGGGACAGCACGGCATGGTTGATCAAACGCGCATCTCCCTGTAAATGATACAAAACTTGTCCTTTGGCGAGGTCCCAGACTTGTCCTTGTGCGGATACGCCGAGTAAACGCTTGTTGTGCGGCGTAAATAATAAAGCCCGCAGGGCTAAATTATGATTTTTTAAGATATACACCAGTTGGCGTTGCTGGATTTCCCAAATGCGCACTGTGTTGTCCCATAAAGAGGTCGCAAGCCGCTGATTATCCGGCGAAAAGGCTAATAATAATTGTCCGCAGTAAGCACCTTGACGGATATATTGCCACCAATTCCTCGCGTCATCTTCTGCGGCAATAAACCAGTCGTGGTGAACTAAATCGTATTCTTGCTGCGTGTAGCTGTCCCATAGCACTATGCTGTTATCTGACGCGCCGCTGGCTAACCAACGCGCATCGGCGGAAAATGCGGCGACTAGCGCGGCGCGTTGCTGTATCTGATGCCATTTATCGCGCAAGTCTTGAGTAAAATGTTGCAGCGGATTAAGCAACTGCGGTGATAATCCACAATCCGCCGAAAAGCTTTGCAAAATGCGCAAAGCTTGCCGTGATTGCGGGGCGCGGCGCAGCGGAATGCGGTGGTATAAAGCCAAGCCGTGCCGTTGTGCGGGTAACCTGAGTTGCGCTAGATCGCGCTCGATGAGGGTTTTCAGCGGTGTTTGTTGGGCTAATCTTGACAGCTTGAGCAAAGCGGCATCGGGTTCAATGTCTAGCTGTAAACGCGCTTGATACCACTGCCATTCTTGATGCGCTAGGCGCTCTTGCGGGTCGGGTTCGGCGGCAGCAACCTGTTGTTGTAAAAAGCCTAACACGCGCTCTTGTTGGGTCGCGCTTTGACGGGCAAAACCGCTGCGTAAAATAGCCAGCACGGGCGGCGATAAATACAGGGCTTCGGCTTGGCGACGTACTTCGGGCAGGCTGCATAAACGCTCGATGCAGTGTTCTGAGAGTTGCGGAAAACAGGCTTGCCGCAGTTGTTCAGCAAACCCCAATCCTAACGGCGGTGGCAACATGGCGCAGGCTTGCGCCCAGTGCAACGCGTCGCCAACAACGCGCTCCACTCGCGCCGGCAGTCGCGCTGTCCCGCGGCGTTTTTTCAGTCCTTGTAATTGCTGCGCGGTATAGGGCGGCGGACGTTGGCTGAGTAAATCTCGGCAGGCTTGCACAATGCTATTGACTTGCGCCGGATAGACGCGCAAACCTTGTTGCAAGAGTAGCCAAGTACGCACATCCCAAGCACGCGGATCACGTAATTCAAACCAGAGTAGTTGCGGATATTGCCGCAATGCCTGCACTGCCTGCTGATGCTGGCGGGTGCGAATGCGCTGGCTATCGCCGAAGATCAATATCAATGCCTGCGCGGGCTGTTCATGGTAAGCCCCCAGCAAGTCATGCGTTGGCACATCTTGACAGTGTAAAAACTGCACCGGCAGGTGTCGCGGGCGCAGACGCTTGACCAGTTCTCGCGCCAGCGGTCGCCACACGGCTGCGTCTAAACGGCAGGCTTCAATCACAAAAATCTGGCGAGCAAGGCGCGGCTTATCGGTTAGCGCGGGCGGCGCGGCTGATGCAATCCAGCGGCGCAAATAGGTTTCTAGCATGAGCAGAGGACGCGCCTGCCAATAAGGTGGCAGCGGATCGCCGAGGTTTTGCGGCTTAAAAGCTTGCAACAGCACGGGGACATTTTGCGTGTGCGCCAATATGCGTTGTGTCAGATCATCGCCAGGCGGCGGCTGTGTTTGTGCCGTATGCAGAGCTTGCATAAGCGCTCCTCATCTATAGGTAACCGTTCAGATACGCCCGCTAAACCCGGCAGGTTTTCAATCGGGGATGTGAACACTGACATCTACATTGCCTAAAATTAACGCAAAGGACAAAGGAAAACTCGCGGGTCAAGGTTTGCAACCGTGACCCGCACGTTTTGAGTGACCCCAAGGTTATTTGAAAGGTTCGGGCGCAGCTTACAAACCTGCACCCGCTGCGTATTAGACCTGACAAATATTAAAAATCTGCGAGATTTTTGCATTACTGTCAAAAAAAACCTGCATGATATACTCACTCACCGACTTTTATAGACTACTTAGACATGCCACATCTTAAACATAACGCGACTTTGCAAGACCTTACACTGTTTAATGCCTGTTTGGACATCCAGCAAGCCAGTACCGAGATCAGTGAATGCTTCGCCATGAACCCCAGTTTGCCGGGTATTGTTTTGCTCTCGCAAACGCACCTGCACAATTTGCTGTCACGCAGTCTATTCATGGAAATTATGAGCCAGCCTTACAGCAATGATTTATTCAGTCGCCGTAAAGTAGAAAGCTTGCTCAAATACATTAAACACGCGCCGCTGTGCATTCCGGCAAATACCATCATCAGCACCGCCGTTCAGTTGTGCTTGCAACGCCCCGCCGGACAAATTCAAGAACCCATTGTAGTGCTGGAAGAAGACGGCAGTTGCGCGGGCGTTTTAGACATGCAGCAACTACTGCTGGCGCACGTCAAAATTTATGCCCATACCGTCAATTTATTAGAACACCGCGAACAAGAACTTCATGCCCTGTTTAACGCCATGAGCGATGACGTGTTACTGCTCAATGCGCAAGGTTACTACCGCATGATTGGCTTGGCTCGCCCCCATATACTGCACCATCAATTTCCTGATTTAATTGGAAAAAGGTTGCAAGAAATATTATCTGCCGAAGAAGCCGAGCGTTTTCTTAAATATATCCAACGCTGTTTGACGCGACAAAAAAATCTCACTTTTGAATATCGGTTGCGGCGACTGGGACAAAACAACTGGTTCGCCGTCAGTTTGTCACCCCTGTGCCAAGATTGGGTGGTTATGGTGGCGCACGACATCACACGGCGACGGCGCATGGAGGCTTCGCTGCGCCTCTCAGAAGAAAAATTTTCAAAAGCGTTTCGCGCCAGCCCCGATGCCATTATGCTCTCCTGCCTAGAGAGCGGCGTATTTCTTGATGTCAATCACAGTTTTGAGGAAATTTTTGGCTACCAAGCCCGCGCCGTCATCGGCAAAAGCTCGCTAGACGTAGGGTTATGGTTAAATGCTGAAGATCGGGTTGCCATGCTTAACGCATTACACCGTGACGGCGAGGTGCAAAACATGGAATTTCAATTTGCTACGGCAGGCGGCGAACAGCGAGATGTCGAATTTTCAGCCGAACTCATTACCTTGCAAGGCGAAAACTATTTACTCGCCGTAGTGCATGACATCACGCGCCGCAAACGCACCTTGCAAGCACTAGAGGAGGCGCAAGCAAAATCTGAGCGTCTGCTACTGAATATTTTGCCGTCCAGCATCGCCGAAAAACTCAAAAATAGCGATGCTGCTATTGCGCAATACCATCCGGCTGCGACCATTTTATTTTCCGATATTGTTGGCTTTACGCCCTTGTCCGCGCAACTGACACCGATTGAATTGGTCAATTTACTGAATAGAATTTTTTCCATTTTTGACCAACTGGCAGAAAAACACGGTCTGGAAAAAATCAAAACCATTGGCGATGCTTATATGGTTGTCGGCGGCTTGCCGGAGCCGCAAGATAACCACATCGCCGCCGTCGCCAATTTCGCCCTTGAGATGCAGCAAGCCATCAAAGCCTTCGCTGACTGCGATCCGCCGCTGCAAATCCGCATCGGCATTAATACCGGTGCCGTTGTCGCCGGCGTTATCGGTAGAAAAAAATTCAGTTATGATTTATGGGGCGATACCGTCAACACCGCCAGCCGCATGGAATCCAGTGGCGAAACGGGAAAAATTCAAGTCACCGAAGCGGTTTACACGGCACTCAAACATTCACATCGACTTTCCGAGCGTGGCATGATCACTATCAAAGGCAAGGGGCAAATGCGTACTTTCTGGCTCATTGATTCTCAATTTCCCACGTCGCTCACGACCATCGCTCTTGACGATAGACCGCACGGGGTGGTTTGATTCCAGCATCGGGTTGCCAAAACCGAGAGACCTTCTCTCATCTTCCATACAGCATGGAAAGCTCTCGCTTTCATAGGGTGCGCGACATCTTTTCGTCGAAGCACGCGGGATGATGGTATGCTGCCGAGCATTCGCGTTCGCGCCGCAAAAAGACGCGGCGCAAACCCTACACCGAATACTC
>CAZOSP010000085.1:0-17342 GCA_964582525.1 uncultured Thiomargarita sp.
ATGTGTTGGACTTTGAGGTATATTCCGCTCAGGCTATGCGGTACGGCAAAAAAAAGCAAGCCTGTTTGTGTATTTAATTATCCCCGAAACCACTATTTACCCGAAAATCGGATACATTTTTATTTATGGACTGAAAACTCTGAAACAGTCTGTAAATCATTGATTTTAGGTAGAGCGCATTTGCATAAGTGATTGATTTTATTGTGGGCGAAAAAAGTTTTTCGGAGTTCTCAGTTATGGCATAATCGTTTGAATTTTTAACCTAAGACAATTCGCAACAAATCCCCCCCGCTGGTCTTTTCGTCAGTCTTGTGCGTTACGACAACAGTTGCACAGAATGACTATGTGCCTGTTGTCGTGACTTAAAGACAAACAAAAATCCTGCACAATGCGGGGGGCGATTTAGTGCGAGTTGCCTTATGAGTTGCCGCAATGCGCCCTAACCGAAAACAGGCGAAGGTATTGTAAATAAGCTGTAAGACAAAAATACATTGACAGTTGCTCTAACAATCAGTTAAATTGCGCATTCTTTTCATTTATCCATTGACTTAAAGGAGTTTGGTTGATATGCCGCGTTTCACACAACAGCTTACTTATATCATCGCCTGCTGATGCTTCTATGTTTGAAGCTGAAAGGCGCGTGGTGATTGTCTTTCAGCGCACAAGCTCTGCATATTAACTATGTTCCTTGCGAAAACCCTGACTGACAATCACATCAGTCAGGGTTTTTGCGTTTAAACGTCTTTAAAATACTTTGACTATTCCATGTTTTTTATGATTTTTCTTTAAGGAAAAGTTAGGGGGTTCTTATGCCTGTTTTTATGACCATCAATAAAGGTCGTGTACCGGTTAAAATTTACACAGATGCAGTGGATGGTGCTGCTATTTTACAATTGCAAAACATTTCGCAATTGCCTTTTATTCATAGCCACGTTGCCGCCATGCCGGATGTTCACGCGGGCATTGGCGCGACTGTGGGTTCAGTGATTCCCACCAAAGGGGCGATTATTCCGGCGGCGGTGGGGGTGGATATTGGTTGCGGGATGAACGCGGTGCGTCTGTCGCTGACGGCGAATGATTTGCCCGATTCGATGAAAAAAGTGCGCGAAGTGATTGAGGAGGCAATTCCGGTGGGTTTTAGTCAACACAAAAAACCTAGCACGAAAAAATCGACCTTAAACGCGCTGGATGGTGGCATTGATCAGATCATCGGCAAACATCCGTCGATAGCGAAAATGATGAAGCGTCCCCACGACACTTGGACTTGTCAACTTGGCAGTCTGGGCAGCGGCAATCATTTTATTGAAGTTTGTTTGGATGAACATCAGGATGTGTGGTTAATGCTACATTCCGGCAGTCGCGGGATTGGTAATGTGATTGGACGTTATTTCATTGATTTAGCCAAAAAAGATATGGAACGCCATGAGATTCATTTGCCGCACAAAGACTTAGCCTATTTGCAAGAAGGGGCGCAGTATTTTGATGATTATATTGAAGCGGTGCATTGGGCGCAGGATTATGCGATGGAAAATCGTCGTGAAATGATGCGCTTATTGCTGGAGGCTTTGCGCAAAACCTTTGTGCATTTTGACATCACCAAAGAAGCGATCAACTGTCATCACAACTATGTGGCGCAGGAACGTCATTTTGGCGAAAATGTGTATTTAACCCGTAAAGGTGCGATCAGTGCGAAAGACGGCGAATTGGGTATTATTCCCGGCAGCATGGGGGCAAAATCCTTTATTGTGCGCGGCTTGGGTAATCCTGAATCCTTTTGTTCTTGTTCGCATGGTGCGGGTCGTCAAATGAGCCGTTCTGAAGCTAAACGTCGTTTTAATCACCGTGATTTGGAAGATCAAACACAGGGCGTTGAATGTCGTAAAGACAAGGGCGTGGTGGATGAAATTCCCAGTGCTTACAAAGACATCGATCAAGTCATGGCGCATCAAAGCGATTTGGTGGAAGTGGTGCATACGCTCAAACAAATTGTCTGTGTGAAAGGCTAATCGGCGCGTTTATTCGGCTGACAACGGCTGCACTTGCGAGTATTGAAACCCATTGCAAACCTGACAGGTTTTAAAATCTGTCAGGTTTTTTTACATAATACGGGCGGCGTGTACGCTTTTTGCTAGACTGCGACGGGTTTGGAACACTGTACTTTTACCTATCGGAGCTATACTTCTCGCGGTCAACTTTTCGGATCACTGAACTTTAGTGGGCTTGAAAGACCGTTAAAACTCAAACTCTAAAAACCGAAAATTTTAACGTCAGAAGTATATCCATGAGTCAGGTATTGACCTACGAAGCAATGAATGCCTTGCTAAACCAAACTGCGCCTGTGGTGGTGCGGCGTGTGCTGCCACAGGTTGATTTTTATGCCTTTAACGCGGTTGTTTCAGTCATTTTGTACAATATACCTACGCAAGCAGAAGCGACCTTAGTCGGTAAAACGCGCAAACAAATCATGCAGGAGGTACTCGACTTGCACAAACAACGGGTACGTCAGGAAGGGCAGAAAGGTCATTTTTTACACCTAACTTGGACGCATCAGCCACTGGCGACAGGCGGATTTTTACCCATCCAAGAAGTCAATTTTGTCTGATGCCCGCGTGCAAAACCTGACAGGTCTTCAAGCCCTGTCAGGTTTTTACTGGGAGGGATGTGAAAGCTTATGATCCGCGAAACCGATTTTTTTTGTCATACGCAATTTGCATTTAACCTAAGCTGCGTTTTTGTTTTATACTAGACGGCTACGCTCGTATGAAACAAAAACCGCAAATGAATGACAGCTCAATAACCATGCACTATACCCTATCAACTTACGCCCTAGAAAAACGTGACAAATTATTTGTCAATTCCATGCTGGAATTAACCAAAAAAAAGCTCGGCATTAACTGGGTATTGAACGACACAGAAGGGCAGGCTGTCTTGGTTGATGTCGATCAGCCAGCGGGTGCGAACTTTTGGCAGGCTTACCATGCAGAAAAAAAACTCATTGCTTTTGCTCAGAACAATCATCTCAGAGCCGCTTTGTTTTTAGAAAAACCCCTGCGTGTTCAGCCATTTACTGAACTATTAAAAAAACTCAGTGAATCCTTACCAGACGCCAGCGCAGATAGCACCGCCGCTTCAAGCGCGCGCCAAAATGCCACGCCGAGCGTAGCTGTCGCCGAACAAAATGCCGTATCCGCAAAAATGGCAAGCGATTCTCATCATTATGATCCCATGCAGTATTTATCCGGCTTACTGCAAGCGGCTCTACACAGTAAAGAAATTTTAGTGCTGAATTTTGCAGGCTTCGCGCCTTTGTATGTATTGCCGGAAGAAAAGCGTTGCTATACCGATAAAATGGGTTTAGCCCACTTAAATCCTTCGCAACGCCTATTTTTTGCCGCTCACGCCGAACAATTTTCCCGCCATGTCCTGAGTGCCGAACAGGCACGCAGCAACATCGTGGAACAAGATTTCAAGCCATACGATATTCACGCTTTTATATGGGGTTCCGCGCTACTGTCCTCTAATGGGCGTTTGCTGCACAACCATTCCATGCAGACCTTTGTGCGCCTAAAGCAGTGGCCTAATTTTGCCACGCTACCGCATGAGCCAGAACACATGAAATTAGCTGCCTTTATGCTCAAAAATACGGCTAATATCCCGCGCATTGCTAGTGCTACGCGGATGCCGATGGCGACGGTCACTGATTTTTTTAATGCCTGCGCGATGAGCAATCTGTTACTGCTACAAAAAGCCCAAGCAACAACAAGCTCCGCCGAGCAACAAGCGGCAGGTGCTGAAAAGCTCCTCAGCAGTGAAAAACGCAGTTTGCTGGGCAATATTTTGCGTCGTTTAGGGCGTTAAAGTCGTTAAATTCCAAAACCGAGATAGTCCTCGTGAAAGAAATAAAACTTGTATTCACCGGCAGTATGGGCGCGGGCAAAACCACCGCCATCAGCGCACTCAGCGAAATCCCCGTGATTAACACAGATGTTCGCGCCACCGACGAAGCCGCCCTGCGCAAAGAGCGCACTACGGTGGCTATGGATTACGGCGAAATGACCTTAGTGGATGGACAAAAGCTGCGTATTTACGGCACACCCGGGCAGGAACGCTTTTCCTACATGTGGAACATCCTCATGGAAGGTGCCTTAGGTTTGATTATTTTAGTCGATAATGCTGGCGAAAATCCGCTCGGCGACTTGGACTTATATCTCACCCATTTTCGCCCTTACATTGAAAAAACCTCCGCCGTGATTGGTGTCACCCGTATGGACGTTGCCGAGCAACCTGAACTAGAACACTACTATGACTATTTACTGCAAAACGATTTGCAACTGCCCATTTTCTCCATTGATGTTAGAGAACGCGACAATGTGGTTATGATGATCGAAGCATTGGTTGCAATGCTCGAATTTGGCTAGACACACAACCGGATACCCAACATGCTTTCCAATTTACAACAAACCCAAACCACACATATTCTCAAAACCCTGCTGGAAAACAGTAGCGAAATTAACGCTGCGGTTGTCACCACCCTAGACGGTCATCCGTGCGCCAAAGAGCAGCGCGACGAATACGCCTTAGAACGCCTAGCCACTATGGGCAGCACGCTGATGTCGCTAGGCGACACCATCACGGCCGAATTGCGCATGGGAAGTTGCCGTAACATCATCGCCGAAAACGAAGGTGGCATTATCGCTTTCATGCACATTAACCAAGACCTGGTATTAGTCACCCTGACCCAACAACTCAACGCGCTAGGTATGCTTCTCGCGCATTCCCGACGCTGCGCAGCCGATATTGCAAGAACTTTGAAATAAGCAGCTCAAGCGAGGCTCATTAAGTTTCTGGCAAGCATGAGCATAGGTGCTTTACTGGTGAGTCTTCAGTCAATAAAAAAACCGAATCAGACTATATAGTTTGATTCGGTTTTTTAATGATGACTCTTTTACAGACAGCAAGAAATTTATAAGCAATAATTTCTTAGAAACTTCTGCCGATGCCAACACCAATGACCCAAGGATCAATATCAACTTCAGCTTCAGAATAACCTAAAGCACCAGAATTGAATTTAGCAGTGGTATTGATGTCAATGTATTTTAAGTCGATATTCGCAAACCAACCATTATCCATCATAAAATCAGCACCGACCTGTGCAGCGACACCAAAAGAATTTTCTAATTCTAAATCAGTCACATTCAGTAAGCTGGCATTGGCTGCATCAGTAGCACTTTCATCAAAGAAAATGGTGTAGTTCAAACCCAAACCCACATAAGGTTGAATTTGTTCATGCGGCATGAAATGATATTGCAAAATTAAAGCGGGTGGTAATACGCGGGTTTCAACTAAGGTTGTGCCAATCGGTACAGCCGGAACAGCACCGGCTGTTACAGTACCTAGTGCGGGATAAGTTGAACCTTTGGCGACAACATCATGCTGGGTTGAAGGATCAAGCAATAATTCCACCCCCCAGTTATCAGTAATCATGTAAGTAATGTCAATGTCCAGCGTCCAAGCGTCTTCAACACCGAGTTCAGTGCCACTAACTAAGCCATCAGGCACACCAAAGCCAGTTAAAGCACCGCCATTTTTGGTCACGCCATTATTCTCATCATTGGGATTAATGTTAATAATCCGACCACGCACCAACCAGTCGCCCGCGTCATGCGCTAATACCGGCAAACTGCTCATACCTAAGCTGGCAGTGATGCACAAAGTTAAAGCCGATTGTTTCATAATAGACATATATATTCTCCTGTTGAGTCTTAGGGTATGATGTTTACGCTAATGCCACTGAAACTTTTTCTTGGTCATTTAACAAGGGAGAGCCAGTGGCGTAAAACGATTTTATACTCATAATCTGCCAGAAACCGCATTTTTTGCTTGACCAAGTTTCAATGCTTGGACTTTAAGTGCTTAAAAATATTCCTGAGAGCAGTTTCAGGCAGGGCGCGGTATAATTCAATCTCGATACGCTTATGGATGTGCTTGTCAACAAAAATACCACACTGTGTTGTGCGTGTTGCAATAAGCCCAATAAGCGTTGCTATCTTACCAATCAAGTCCTTATAAGGCTATAACTTAAGTTATTTTTTTATGTTTAAACCATTACCGCTGTATATCGGCTTGCGCTACACCCGCGCCAAACGCCGTAATCACTTTATTTCTTTTATTTCGCTCATTTCTATGCTCGGTATTGCTTTGGGTGTGACTGCTTTAATTACCGTACTCTCGGTGATGAATGGTTTTGAAAAGGAGCTGCGCCAGCGAATGCTGGGCATGGCACCGCATGTCATGGTGTTTTCTTCTAATGACAAAGGCTTATTGGAATGGCGCGATTTGGCTCACTATATTCAACAACATCATGCGGAAGTGACCGGGCTTGCGCCTTATATTCAAGGACAGGCGATGCTCAGTCACTATGACAATATTCAAGGTGTGTTATTTCAAGGCATTGATCCCGAATGGGAAATGCGGATTTCTGAAGTACAAAACAAGCTCAAGCAGGGCAGGATCGAAGACATTACGGCGGGTAGTTTCAATATTCTCATCGGCAAGGAGCTGGCATTTACGCTAGGGGTCAGCGTCGGCGATAAAATCACGGTTGTCGTGCCGCAGGCTAACATCACGCCAGTCGGCGTATTGCCACGCATGAAGCGCATGACAGTGGTGGGAATTTTTGAAGTGGGTATGCACGAATTTGATAGCAGTTTGGTACTGATGCACATTGCTGATGCGGCTAAACTGCTACGAATGCCGCAAGGGCATGTGCATGGCTTGAATATCAAAATCACTGAAATGTTTGACGCGCCGCGGGTTAGCCGCGAGATGGTGCAAAGCTTACCTGTTGGGCTATACATTCAGGACTGGACTTATCGTCATGCCAATTTTTTCCGCGCCATTAAGATGGAAAAAACCGTCATGTTCATTATCTTAAGCCTCATCGTTGGCGTAGCCGCTTTTAACATCATTTCTACGCTAGTGATGGTGGTGACGGACAAAGAAGCAGACATTGCCATTTTGCGTACACTCGGCGCAACGCCGAATACGATTATGGGCATTTTCATGGTACAAGGCACGATTATCGGTGTAGTTGGCTCGATCTTGGGCTTGATCGGCGGCATCTCCTTAGCCCTCAATCTGGAAACCCTGATTCCCGCGCTGGAATCCACTTTTAATATACAATTTCTTGATTCTTCAGTGTATTACATCAGCGATGTGCCGTCCGATTTGGACTGGGGCGATGTCACACGGATCGGCAGCTTATCGTTGCTGCTGAGTTTTATTGCCACCCTTTATCCCGCCTGGCGCGCCGCACGCACCCAACCCGCAGAAGCCTTGCGCTATGAGTAAGCAAGCGCGGGTGCGGAGATTGCGCATCTGTCCTGCCGATTAAACACGCTTAAAGCGCGGTTGCGCATTGAGAAAATCGACCACCGGCAACACCCGCTTGCCGGCTTGCTGGACTTGCAATAAACGCAATACGCCGTCACCTGTGGCAACATCAATGCCCTGCTTGTTGCCGCGCAACAACTCACCGGGCGGCTGCGAACAGCTTTCTGCCAGAGCTTTGGCTTGCCAGATGCGCAATGTCATGTCTTGTAACTCGGCTTGCGCCACTGGCCAAGGATTAAAAGCGCGAACTTGGCGTTCCAAAACTAGGGCAGCTTGTGTCCAGTCCAGTCGCGCCTCCGCTTTTTCCAGTTTATGCGCATAAGTCACCAGGCTTTCGTGTTGCGTTTCGGGGCTTAAATGTTGCCAATCCTGCAAGGCTTGCAGCAAAGCTTGCGCACCCTGAGCGGCGAGTCGATCATGCAGACTTTGCGCAGTGTCGTCGGCTTGTATAGGTGTTTCTGTTTTCAGCAACATAGCACCCGTATCCAGCCCCGCATCCATCTGCATAATAGTGATGCCGGTTTTTTCATCGCCCGCTAACAAAGCACGATGAATGGGCGCGGCACCGCGCCAACGCGGTAACAAGGAAGCGTGAACATTCACGCAGCCAAAGCGCGGCGCGTCTAGCACCGCCTGCGGCAAAATCAAACCATAAGCGGCGACAATCATCATGTCAGCCTGCAAAGCAAACAGCGTTGCTTGGGCATCGGACGATTTTAAGCTGGCAGGCTGAAAAATGGGCAGAGCGTGTTCGAGTGCTAATTTTTTCACTGCACTGGACTGCAATTGTCGTCCGCGTCCAGCCGGGCGGTCGGGCTGCGTATAGACAGCGCAAATAGGATAATCTGCGGCAATCAGAGCCGCTAAACTGGGAACAGCAAAATCCGGCGTACCGGCGAAAATAAGGCGTTTAATACTCACACTGTTTTTCCATCTTCATAGACATCTTTGGGGGCTTATACTGCGGGCGATCAACTTTTCCGATTTTGGGGTGCTAGTCAGTCGCTTGACAGGTCAAGCGCCCTGCATTGATAATCCGAAAATATCACCGCGCACAGTATATACTCATATCCGCCAGAAACTGCATTTTTTGCTTTATCAAGTCTGATGCAAATACTTGGATTTTAAGCACTTAAGGATGGATATTTCATACTGAAAACGCCGAAAAGCTTTTTTCTCATAGAAAAATCAATGGCTTACGTGAATACGCTTTAACCAAAATCAATGACTTACAGACTTTTCAGAATATGGATAAATATTTCAGTTTTACCAAAACCAATCTTAACAAGCTGCCGATCCCCGATAAAGGCAAACGCGCTTACTATTATGATAACAAAATCAATGGGTTTTCTGTCGCCGTTACGGATAAAGGCACGAAAACCTTGCTGGTTTATCGCAAAATCAATGGCAAACCCGAGCGCATTAGCATCGGGCGTTATCCCGATATAAGCCTGGACGAAGCCCGCGCTCGCGCACACGACATCAATGCGGCTATTGCGCGGGGCGAAAATCCCAATGTCGAGCGGCGCAAAGACAAAGAATGGACGTTGAAACATCTATTTGAGTTATATCTGAACAATTACGCCAAAGCGCACAAAAAAACCTGGCGCGAAGATGAGGCGCAGTATCGGCGGTATTTGCAAGACTGGGGCAGACGTCGCTTGTCCAGCTTAAGCAAAGCCGATATTCAAGAACGCCATCTAAAAATTGGCGAACAGCACGGACATTATGCGGCTAACCGCTTGTTATCCATGTTGCAAATGCTGTTTAATCAAGCGCGGGAATGGGGCTGGGGTAAACCTAATCCGGCGCAAGGGGTGAAGCGATTTAAGGAAAAATCCCGTGAGCGTTTTCTACGGGCTGAAGAATTACCGCGTTTTTTCCAAGCCTTAGAAGAAGAAACCAATGACAGTATCCGCGATTATGTGTGGCTGTCGCTGCTGACCGGTGCGCGGCGTTCTAATGTGCTGAGTATGCGCTGGCAGGACATTCAATTTGACACCGGCATCTGGTTTATTGCCGAAACCAAAAACGGCACCGCGCAATGTCTGCCGCTGGTGAGTAAGGCATTGAATATTCTCAAGGAACGGCGCGCCGCTTATCCACAAGCTGAGTTTGTATTTCCCAGCAACAGTAAGAAAGGACATTTAACCGAGCCGAACAAAGCTTGGCAAAAGCTCTTGGAGCGGGCGCAACTGAAAGACTTGCACCTGCACGACTTGCGCCGCTCGCTGGGCAGTTGGCAGGCAGCTACCGGCGCGAATTTGTCAGTCATCAGCAAAACCCTTAATCACAAAGATTTAGCGACAACCGGTATTTATGCGCGTTTGGACTTGGAGCCGGTGCGCGAAGCGATGGAAAAAGCCACCTGTGCCATGCTGGAAGCCACGCAAGCCATTTCGCAGCAACAAGTTGGTCAAGCGGATACTGCCTCCGGAAGCGCTGATCTCCCGACCAACACCAGCGGCTAAAAGGCTATACTTCGGACGTTAAAGTTTTCGGTTTTTAGCGTTTGAGTTTTAGCGGTTTTTCAAGCTCACGGCTTTGTCATTCCAGCACGCCGCGTCACTGCAAGTTAGGCATAATGATGCGGTTCATATCTCACCGCATCACATTTTAATGCGTGCGCGTTAAACTCTGCGCTAACGACACCAAACCTAAAAACTCGCCACGATACCCAAAGGCATCTTCACCTCTCGCGCTGCGGGCTAATTGCAACACCTCCTCAAAGCCAAAATCCTGCATATATTGCCCGCCGCGTAATAATTGCCCAAAGGCGGCAACGGCGGCAGCAAAACGATAACGCGCATCGGTGTTGTCTGTGTCTATAATGGTTTCGCGCAAAATGGGATATTCCAGCCGTTTGCTGGTGTCGCTGTCGGGCTGTTTGTAGCGCAGGCGCAAAAAGGCTAATTCGTTGGTGTGCGGACGCAGCTCATCTGTTCGCGCTTCATATCTGAGGGCAGGTAAACGCTCGCCGCCGCTGCCTAGCAGGGCGATTTCATATAGCGCGGTGACAGTATGACCCGCACCGATTTCTCCCGCGTCAACCTTGTCGTTAGCAAAATCTTCGCGCTTGAGTTGCCGATTTTCATAGCCGATTAAGCGATATTCTGCGACATTAACCGGATTAAATTCGAGTTGAATTTTGACATCTTTTGCCAGTGTTAGGAGTGTTGCGGCGCGGGCTTCCACCAGCACTTTGCGGGCTTCATTAAGCGTATCAATGTAGGCATAATTGCCATTACCGGCATCAGCGAGTTGTTCCATTAAATGATCATTGTAATTGCCACTACCAAAACCCAATGTGGTCAAAGCGATGCCACTTTGACGTTGTTGTTCGACGAGTTCTTTGAGGGCGGCAAAATTCACTGTGCCAACATTAAAATCGCCATCAGTAGCCAGCAATACGCGGTTAATGCCGTCTTGGATAAAGGCTTGACGCGCTGTGCTGTAAGCCAGTTGAATGCCATGTCCGCCGTTGGTCGAACCACCCGCGCTAAGGCGATCCAGTGCGGCTTCAATGGGCGCGGTTTGATCGCCGGCGGTGGGTTCGAGTACCAAACCAGCAGCACCGGCATAGACCACGATAGACACTTTATCTTGTGCGGCAAGCTGTTTGCTCAGCAGTTTTAAGGAGGCTTTTAGTAGCGGCAATTTGTTCGGTGCGTTCATGGAACCCGATACATCGATCAAAAATACTAAGTTGGCAGGTGGCAATTTAGCCGTATCGAGTGTGTAGCCTTGAATACCGATGTGTAGCAAATGGGTTTTTGCATTCCAAGGCGTGGGGGCGATTTGCGTAAAGACGCGAAACGGCGGATCAAGGGTTTCCGGGTGCGGATATGCGTAGTCAAAATAATTGAGCATTTCTTCTACCCGCACCGCGTCTTTACGCGGCAACTGTCCGGCGTTTAACAAGCGGCGCACATTGGAATAGGCACCGGTGTCCACGTCAATGCTGAAAGTGGAAACCGGCGTTTCCGGCACGGCTTTCAGGGGATTGTCATCAAATGCTTGATAATTTTCGCGCTCAATCGGTGGTGGCGATGGCGCAACGCTATAACCTATCACGCCGCGGATCATAGACTTGGGCGCATGAACGGGGGCAGAAGCAGGGATAGAGGGCTGAAGGTCTAGGGTGGCATCACCGCGTGTTCTGCCGCTGCTGCTTGCTTGAGTTTGTTCTTCTTGCTCTCTTTGCGGCACAACGGCATTGTCGGCAGCGTTTGTGCGTTCTGCCGCGCTCTTAGGTGCGCAACCCTGCTCATTGACTGCTGTATTTGCGGCTGTGTTGGTACACTGATCATAGACATTGATAACACCATCGTTATCGCTATCTAAGGGGCAACCTATTTTCGTACCTGACAAATACACCCCTTGAGCAATTTCTGCCGCCGTATTATGTGGACATTGGTCTAGCGCATCGACAATGCCGTCTTGATCGCTGTCCGGTTTTGCTGGCGACATCGCGCCGGCGGTAAGGCTTAAAAAAAGCAGTAAAGCGGCTGTGGTATAACGTAAAAGCATGTTGTCCCCTCGTATGAGTGTTTAGATAATGCAGCTTAAAAATAGTGTATCTTTTCGTATAGCCGTTTATGACTTATATTCCCTTGTTTCACTCCATCATATCACTGGAAATTAATTATGTATTATCATTTTATCCGCGCATTTTTTGTGAGCTTGCTGCTGATTTTTTTCAGCACTAGCTGTTCTTTATCAAGCATAAGCAAACCCGAAGAAGACCCCAAAGCCCAGCAGACGCGATTAGAGCAACCCGCACGACAACAGGCAGCGCGGGGCGATAATTTAGGCGCGGCACAAGAATATTTACGTTTAGCCGCCACATCACAGCCACCGCTGCAAGATGAATATTGGATGATTGCGATTGAATATCTATTGCGTGGTCAGCATCTGGCAGCAGCCAAAGCCCAATTATCGCGTTTGCAGTCGCAACAACCCCAAATTCGCGGACGAATGCAGTTAGCCCACGCACACATCGCCCTGCTAGAAAATCAGCCCAATGATACGCTGACACTGTTGCAACAACTCTCGGTAGAACGCCTCATTCCGCGCTCGCAAATTAGTTATTACTATTTGCAAGCACGTGCCCACGAAGCCAATAACGACAAACTAAAAGCCCTTTATGCGCGGGTGCAGATGGACGCGCTATTAAGCGGCGAAGCTTATGCGCAAAACGCCAACCATGAACATATTTGGCGTACTTTGATGAGCATCCCGCCATCGCAATTACAGCAGTTACCCCAGCCCGCCCCCGCACAATTAGCGGCTTGGGTTCATTTAGCCACACTGACGCGCAGCACCGCAAAAGCCCAATTACCCCAAGCACTGCAAAACTGGCGCAGCCGTTACCCCCAGCATCCGGCAGAAAAATATATTATCGTCAACCTGTTGGCAGGATACAGCTACAATGCCAATCCCTCTGACGGCAGCAACCGCGTTGGCGCAGTCGAACATATCGCGCTGTTTTTGCCGCTGTCCGGACAGTTCAAAGAACCCGCGACAAAGGTGCGCGACGGATTTATCACCGCTTGGTACGGCGATCAAAAGCGTAGCAAACCGACTGTAAAAATTTATGATGTCAATGACAGCAATGTGGTCGATATGTACCAACAAGCCTTACAAAAAGGGGCGCAAATGGTGGTAGGACCGATGGGAAAAAATGCCGCAAACGCGCTAGTCAACGCCTATGCCGATTTTCCCGTGCCAACCCTATTACTATTTGAAATTGACGAGCTAAACCAGCCCGGCTTGCGCGTGCCGCAAAATCTTTATCAATTTAGCTTGTCACCCGAAGCCGAAGCGCGTTTAGTGGCAGAAAAAGCCTGGTCAGAAGGACATCGTTTAGCCGCTATCGTAACTCCGGAAGGACTTTGGGGAACGCGCCTGCAAGATGCGTTTGCAACCCATTGGGAGCGGCTTGGCGGACAAATTGTCAGCAGCAGCGAATACGGCAAAAACAACCTCACAGGGGCGGTACGCGAAGCCGCGCATAGCTCGGCCGAGGTCTTTTTTATGGCTTCTTTTCCCACCCAAGCGCGCCGCATCCGCCCGCAGTTTCGCTATTACGGACGCAGCAGCACGCCGCTGTACGCCACCTCGCACAGTTACACCACTGAGCCAGACGAAAAATTAGACAAAGACTTAGACGGCGTACAATTTGTTGACATGCCTTGGGTACTACTCAAAGGTTTTTGGTCTGATGGGGCGCAATGGCAACAGGTGTTAGATGCCCAAGCACACATGCTACAGCCCTCGCCCTCGTCCATGTACACCGCCCTGCAAGAACATTGGGGGCGGCGCATGTATGGCAACAACAAGCGTTTATTTGCCTTTGGTATTGATGCTTATCATGTCATCGCCTATCTACAAACAGCCACGCACAATCGCCAACGCGATTTGCGTTTAGCCGGCGCAACCGGTTTATTGTCCTTAAATCAGCGCGGCGTAGTGCAGCGTCAGTTGCTATGGGCAACTTTCAAAAATGGCATTGCGCAATTATTGCCGGAAACCAGCGCGGATATTCAAGGAACAGCTATTCCGAGCGGTTTTTGAAGTCAGCATTCACACCCAGCCGCTCATTTTTAAGGATAACAGATGACATCCTATCGTTTTTCAGATAAATAATTTCTCAGGAACGAAAAGTTTGCTCCACTTGGGATCAGGCAGCAGCCCTGTTAAGGTAATTCAATTTCATTAAGAAAGTAGCCGTGCTGCGCAAACAAAACCGCATCAAAACCATTACCGGAACTTTAGCGATTGAAGGCAATACCCTGAGCTTGGAACAAGTCACGGCAATCCTTGAAGGCAAGCCCGTATTGGGCGAACAGCGCGAAATTGCCGAAGCCCGGGGCGCAATTCGCGCCTATGAAAACCTGTCGAACTGGCGCGGTTATGCAGCACGGTAAGTTGGGCTGAGGAACGAAGCCCAACAATCAGGACATTCCAGCATCGCATGTTGGGCTTCGCAAAAGGCGCTCAGCCCAACCTTGTATCTGGGGTGGTGAAAATTCATAGTGTTGAGTCGATTGATATGATCCGGATTTCGTTCCGCTTATTTTTCTCTTCCCCCCCATCTCTCATGGGAAAACTATGGGAAAGCTAATCTCCAGATTAGCTCAAACGGCGTAGCCGTTTCACGCCGCCTACGGCGGCGGTGCTAAGTCTTACGATTAGCACTCCCAGATGTTCCTGTTTGCCCGAAGGGGTTAGCATCGGAACAAAAGCGCAACCTGTTTGCTTGCCAAAAACCTCCAAAATCGAATAATTTTCACCACCCCACCTTGTATCTACGCGGGCTGAAGTTTTCGTTTAATCCGAATGCGGTTTTATGAAGCCTTGCCAGCTTCGGCAGAGTGCGAATATCAGGGTAATTTTTATCCTGACGACTAATCATTAACCTGTGGTAGTGGAGAGGAAGCGATGGTTTCCTCTCTCTTTTCTGGTGAGTGCGAATATGACCTGTCCTTTTTGCGAACCGTAACGGCTGTTGCTCGACCATCTGCTGACCTTAGCCTTATTGGACGGCTATCCCATTTCACCCGGACATACGCTGATTGTACCGAAACGTCATATCGCTTCATTGTTCGAGGCAACGCTTGAAGAACAGCAGGCTTTGCTGATGACGTTGAACGAGGCCAGGAGTTTGTTGCAGCAGGAATATCAGCCGGACGGGTTTAATATCGGCATCAACGACGGCGAAGCCGCCGGTCAAACTGTTGGGCATCTGCATATTCACCTGATTCCGCGTTATCGCGGGGATTGTGCTGATCCGCGTGGTGGCATACGCTGGCTTTTTCCTGAAAAGGCGGAATATGGGTAGAATGTTGGGCAGACTATGGATAAAACCCGTATGGATTCGATGTGAGCGTATATACTGCCGAGGCTGAAAAAAATCATGAAAGCAGATTTGATACTCAGGGAGAAGGTGATTTTCACGGGCGGTTATATTCAGGAAATCGTGATTTGGCGGTTATTGGAAGCGGTCAAAGGTAGTTCTGCATCATTACAAATATTGCTTGTTTTTCGGCCTGCCGAATCAGCGCATTATTGGTTATGACAATGAAAGACCGAAGGGCGATCACCGGCATTACGGCGATAGAGAAGAGTTTTATACTTTCACCAGTCCCCAACAGTTGATACAGGATTTTCTCGCGGATGTCAGCGAATACAGGAATACCCACCATGACGACACAACGCAGACTTGAAATTAAAGTGTTATCTGAAGAAGAAGCGATGCTGGCATCCGCCGCCAGGTTTACCGATGCTTGGGAGCATGGTGAATATGCCGGTGAATATACTTCTCGCGGTCAACTTTTCGGATTACTGAACTTTAGTGAGCTTGAAAGACCGTTAAAACTCAAACTCTAAAAACCGAAAACTTTAACGTCAGAAGTATACCTCACATTTACCTCACCCGCTTTGCTGTTCAAGATATTCACCGCCCGCCGCTGGAATCTGCTGGTGGCACTGCACAAAATCGGCAAAACCGGGATTCAGCAATTAGCGCAGGAAACCGAACAGACCGTGGATATAGTCACCGCCGACATCGCAACCTTGGAACAATACGGCATGGTTGAAACAGCCGCCAACCAGGTTTATGTGCCTTATGCGGAAATTCATGCGGATTTTACCTTGCGGGCGGAAGCGGCTTGATGATTTCGCGTAGCTTGGATGGCGCGTAGCGGAGTCCAGCACGGAGCATTCCGCGTTGCTTCATGCGGGCTACTTGCTCAAAGACTTTTGATGAAACGGCGGCTTTGCTGGAGCGGGCTAATGCGTTTACATCATTCGGCATCAAAGCCAAAGACGCTTTGCATGTGTCGGCGGCGATTGAAGGACAAGCGGATGTCTTCATTACAACTGACGACAGGCTTATGAAGAAACTTGCAGAAACCTCAGATATTCGGGCTGTCAATCCTGTAGACATCGTTGGAGAAATTGATGAATATCATGACTGATACGGAAATACGGGCGAAGGGAATGCAGGTACTCATCAGCGCCCTTGGCGAAGTTCAGGCGGAAAAATTTATCACGCTGATTATGCGTGAGCCGTTTGATTATACCGAATGGCAGCGAGACCTGTGGAACGACAAATCCGTTGAAGAAATCAGTAAAATGGCGATGCAGCACAGGCTTAGGCAGAGAGATTGAATTGTCACAAGGCTGCTCCAACCATTAAAAGTACCAACAGAATCATCGCATGAACTCACTGACACACTACATCAAGGCGTTTACCAAATTGCGGGTTGCCCGTTCCGGTGATGAAAAAGCCCCGCATAAACCGGTTTTGTTGTTGTCGGTGATGGATGCTGTTGAAGCGGGCGAGATGAGCGACAACAAGGTGTTCATCACGCCGGAACTGATTGCCCGCTTCAAGTCGAACTGGTCGCTGCTGGTGTTGACGAATGCTTTTGTACCGAACTTTTCGCTGCCGTTTTATTATCTGAAAAATGAATGAGGACAATCACATGCAATTAACTGTGCCTTTGAGCGATATTCAAGCGAACCCAGCGCAGGTTATTCGCCGTGCTGCTGACAGCCATCTGGCGGTGGTGCTGATGCAGGCGGGGGAAGCCGTAGCGGTTCTCCAAACCTTGGAAGATTACCAACGTAGCGAGGCCAATGTCGAATTTATGCGCGCCATTATCCAAGGACTTGCGGATATCGAGTCTGGACATGAAGTCTCACTTGCCGAAGCGCGGGCGCGTTTGGATTTGAATTGATGGGTGTGGCGGTGACGTTAAGTGAATCCGCTTTGCAAAAGACGCTTAGCACATCCCACGCTGGCTTACAAAAAAAGCTTATATGGAAAGACAAATGAAAAAATTACTGAAAAAACCTCTACTATCATTTCTCTATCTATTAACCACTCTGGTAGTCCTGTAATGGTAGTGCTATCGAGACCCAATGAGGCTAAATTTTTGCCC
>CAZOSP010000086.1:0-10071 GCA_964582525.1 uncultured Thiomargarita sp.
TCCGCGTTCGCGCCGCAAAAAGACGCGGCGCAAACCCTACATTTAATGTTTTGAGTATTATTTGGCTTTCCAAGCCTGATAAGCCTCTGCTAATTTTATCCCACTGAGTTCTGACATGGCGCGAATGGCGGGCAAGCGCGTCTCTAAATGCTTTATAATTTCGTCGCGCTGTTCCACCAATAATTGAAACTTTTGCATCAGGCTTTCTACGCTCACTTCTTGAATGGGCAGCACGTAATCTGTGTGTCCAAACAAGTCCTCATTGATACCTACTGCTTTGACGCTGTAGCCGATGCTCAGGGTTGGAATGCCGCTAGACAGGCTGGCAATGGTCGAATGCGTGCGCGCTCCAATGAAATAATCGCATTGCGCAATGGCGTATTTGACTTGGCAGGCGTTGTAACTCGGCTCAATCAGTTTGACCCGCGCCGGGTTGTTGAGTCGCTGCGCGACTGTGCGACAAATGTCTGCATCGTTATGCCCTTCAACAATGACATGCGCAACCAGCCACACTTCGGTATTGCTATCTTCCAAAAGTTGCTGGGCAAATTGGGTAGAGGCTTCAATATACTGTTGCTGCGTGGCACCGTAACGCGATACTAAACCACTCATGCCTAAGCCGACAATGCGTGTGCTTTGCGGTTTTTTGATGGCAACCGGATGGCGCGGCAGTAAAAAAGCGGGGTCTGCGACACGGATGACGTTATCGCTAACGCCGTATTCGCGTAAGTAGTCTAATGTTTTGTTTTCGCGCACACCGATTAAGTGGATTTGCTGGAGCGCGTTAGCCCAATGCCGCGCCATTTTTGAGTTCTTGAAAGGTCCGATGGATGCCGCCCAGATCATCGTAAAAGCACCGACTTGTCGCGCTTGGTATAGCTCGCCAAAGACTTCTAAGGGGGCGCCGTAATCGTCTGAAAAAGTGTCGCCGCCAGTGCTGATAATGACATCCGCTTTTTGATATAAAGCCTGGTGCTGGCGCGTATAGTACATGGGCAGCCCGGGATGCAGTTTTTGCTGCACATTGATATTCCATTTGTGCTGCCACCAGGCTGACGAATATTTTTCTAACACATGGGTATGAGAGGCGTGAATCGTTACTTCGGGATATTCATTGGCAAAATTTGCCTGATCCGATTCGGGATATTCAGAAATTAAATCAATATGTTCGGGTTTCAGATAGCGTTTTACTATATCAATGGTAGAACGTGCTAATGCCTCGCAGCCTTTATTCAATGCGCCGCTGTGTCCAACGATCAATACTTGAGTCATGATTAAAATCCTTCTCTAAGACATCTGCTAAAAACCAATTTTCTGTCACATAATAAACGCATACTATGACTTTTTTAACAGTTATCGCAGACAAGCTTTGAGGAAGACATAATATGCAATGTTCGGACTGTAGTTATTGGGACGCGCTGGATGGTAATGACGGGCTATGCCGCAGAATGCCGCCGATGATAGTTTTAGATGATGAAGATGAGTGGGTCAGCCGTTGGCCCGAAACGCTGGCTTCAAGCTGGTGCGGTGAATTTGATATGCGCGCCCACTTAGAAAGCGCGGACGGCGCGGCTTAAAAGTTAGTCCTGTATTCTGCGTGATTTATCTGATGCCCGCATATATTATTCTGATATTACTAATGGATAATATTCGCCACAGAATATGGCAAAATGACTAGGTTTGAAAACAAACACTTCTACAACACAACAAGGAGACTATAACATGGCAAAAAATGCCTTTTATGCACAATCCGGCGGTGTCACCGCAGTTATCAATGCTTCCGCCTGCGGCGTGATCGAAACTGCGCGTCAACACACGGATAAAATCGCCAATGTTTATGCCGGACGTAACGGCATCATCGGCGCGTTGACCGAAGACTTGATCGATACCAGCAAAGAATCGGCGGAAAACATCGCCGCACTGCGCCATACGCCATCCGGTGGTTTCGGTTCTTGTCGCTATAAACTCAAAAGCCTAGAGGCGAACAAACGCGAATATGAGCGTTTAATCGAAGTCTTCAAAGCCCACGACATCGGTTACTTCTTCTACAATGGCGGCGGTGACTCAGCGGATACTTGCTATAAAGTCTCGCAACTGTCTGAAAAAATGGGCTATCCGGTGCAGGCAATTCATGTCCCCAAAACGGTTGATAACGACTTACCCATTACTGACAACTGTCCGGGGTTTGGCTCAGTGGCAAAATACATTGCGGTTTCAACGCTAGAAGCCAGTTTTGATGTGCGCTCCATGGCAAAAACTTCGACTAAAATTTTCGTCATTGAAGTCATGGGTCGTCATGCGGGCTGGATCGCCGCTGCTGGCGGTTTGGTGGCAGACTACAATATTCCGGTCATTGTGCTGTTCCCGGAAGTTGAATTTAACCAAGACAAGTTCCTCGCCGCCGTCAAAGCCAAAGTTGAACAACACGGCTATTGCAGCATTGTTGTCTCCGAAGGCTGTCACCACCCAGACGGCACCTTCTTAGCCGAACAAGGCACTCGTGATGCCTTTGGTCATGCGCAACTCGGCGGTGCTGCGCCGGTCGTTGCCAACCTGATCAAAGACGCTTATGGTTACAAATTTCACTGGGCAGTCGCCGATTACTTGCAACGCGCAGCGCGGCATCTGGCTTCTAATTCCGATGTCGAACAAGCTTACGCACTGGGCAAAGCCGCCGTGGAAAAAGCCTTAGAAGGTAAAAATTCGATTATGCCTACGGTGGTACGCGAATCCTCTAATCCTTACCAATGGAGCATTGGCGAAGCCCCGTTAAGCGAAGTGGCTAACGTCGAAAAAATGATGCCCAATGACTTCATCAGCGAAGACGGCTACGGCATTACTGCGGCTTGCAAAGAATACTTGTATCCACTGATTCAAGGCGAAAACTATCCGCCTTATGATGACAATGGAATGCCCAAGTATGTGCAGCTAGACAATGCAGCGGTTGAGAAGAAGTTAGCCGCGTTTGAAGTGTAGTTTGGTCTGTTAGAACGATACGCAGGGTTTGCGCCGCGTTTTTTGCGGCGCGAGTTGCTGCCCGCGTTGCAGTCCTTGTTCAGGCAAGGCTTGCACAAGCACTACAACATGGAAAAGCTGCCCATACTTCTCGCCTTCAATTCGCTCCCCCCCCACTATCTATCCACTACCCACTACCCACTAATCAGACTTTAATCAAGTAGGATTTGAGTTTACACTCGCACCCACGACATTAATCACTTTCTTGGGCTTCATGCCGCATTCCCGTGATGTTGGATGTATCTCAGCACCATCAAACCTTGACCCGCGAACCAATAAAACCCTCTAGGATTTTGAAATATAAAATTTTTTTAGAATTTTATCTAACTTGCTTTTACATAGTGCGCTGAATCCAATATGATTTACCCTTGTTTGCTCATTTGAAGGTTTGTTTATGGACGCATTTACGCAATTACAGGGTTTGGTCGCGCCGTTAGACCGTTCTAATGTCGATACCGACGCGATTATTCCCAAACAATTTTTGAAATCCATTCAGCGCACTGGTTTTGGTGTCAATTTATTTGATGAATGGCGTTATTTGGATCGCGGCGAGCCGGGCATGGATTGTTCGCAACGTCCGCTGAATCCTGAATTTGTATTGAATCAGCCGCGTTACAAAGGCGCGCAAATTTTGCTGGCGCGGGCGAATTTTGGCTGCGGTTCAAGCCGCGAACACGCGCCTTGGGCATTGCTGGATTACGGCTTTCGCGCCGTTATCGCGCCGAGTTTTGCCGATATTTTTTATAATAATTGCTTCAAAAACGGCATTTTGCCGATTATTCAGCCGGATGCGGTGATGGATAGCTTGTTTGCTGCGGTGGCAGCCACTGAGGGCTATCGGTTAGATATTGATTTGCCCGCGCAAATTATCCGAACCCCTGATGCACAGGTGTTTGAATTTGCTCTGGATGCGTTCCGTAAACATTGTCTGCTCAATGGCTTAGATGAGATTGGACTGACTTTGCAACACGCTGATGAGATTCGTGCGTATGAAGCACGGCGCAAGGCTTCCGCGCCTTGGTTGTTTGCCTAGTTCAAGTTCGTAGTAAGGATTTTAGTTTTTATTAGTCCTTAAACGGTGAGAGTTATACTGTCCCGCCTGAAACTGCTCTCAGGGATTTTGATTAAGTGCTTAAAACCCAAGTGTTTACAGCAAACTTGATAGAGCAAAAAATGCAGTTTCTGGCAGGTATGAGTATAAAACCCGCACTACAAACGGAAATATCCATGAGTTCTCAAGTTTTGTACAACACAGATTTCTCTGCTTGGGCATTGCATAATGCGGATTTGTTGCGTAGCGGGCGTTGGTCAGAAGCAGATATTGAAAATATTTGTGAAGCATTGGAAGACATGGCTAAAAAAGATCGCCATGAATTAGTCAGCCGCTTAGTCATTTTGTTATTGCATTGGCTAAAACATCAATTTCAACCTGAGCAACGTAGCAAGAGTTGGTTAAGTTCAATCATTGAACAACGCTATCAAGTACAACGTCAGTTGAAATTTAGCCCTAGCTTGAAATCTTTTGTCGCGCAAGCGGTTGTTGAAGCCTATCCTGATGCGGTGAAACTAGCCGTCAAAGAAACCGGCTTACCCATTAATACTTTTCCAGACATTTGTCCTTATTTGCTTGAGCAGATTTTAGACGAGGATTTTTTCCTCTAAACTTAAAAGAAAAAACACATGTACAAAACCATTTTAATTTTGCCCGGTGACGGCATTGGTACTGAGATTATCGCCGAAGCGGTGAAGGTGCTGGAACATTTGCGCGAGCATCACGGCTTGGCAGTGGAGCTGCCGCACGCCTTAGTCGGCGGCGCGGCGATTGATGCGACAGGTAAGCCCCTGCCTGAAGAAACTTTACAACAAGCAAAAGCCGCAGACGCGATTTTGTTAGGTGCGGTGGGCGGCTACAAATGGGAGTCGCTGGATATTTCTGTGCGTCCCGAAAAAGGCTTGCTGGGCTTGCGTGCTGAATTGGAATTATTCGCCAATTTGCGTCCAGCGTTGTTGTTTGAAGAACTGGCAAATGCGTCAACACTAAAACCCGAAGTGGTCGCCGGTTTGGATATTTTAATTGTGCGTGAATTAACCGGCGGGATTTATTTTGGACAGCCGCGAGGGGTGCGCCTGTTGGACAACGGCGAGCGGCAGGGATTTAATACGCTGGTGTATAGCGAGAGCGAAATCCGCCGCATCGCGCATGTTGCCTTTCAAGCCGCGCAAAAACGTGATAAAAAACTCTGCTCAGTGGATAAAGCCAATGTGTTGGAATGCACTGAATTATGGCGCGAAGTCGTCACAGCAGTGGGCAAAGAATACCCCGACGTGGCGTTGTCGCACATGTATGTGGACAACGCGGCGATGCAGTTGGTGCGTGCGCCCAAGCAGTTTGATGTAATTGTCACCAGCAATATGTTTGGCGATATTTTATCGGATTTGGCTTCCATGTTGAGCGGCTCGATAGGCATGTTACCCTCAGCTTCGTTGGATAAAAATAACAAAGGCATGTACGAGCCTATTCACGGTTCCGCGCCCGATATTGCCGGACAAAATAAAGCCAATCCGTTGGCAACTATTTTATCGGTGGCGATGTTGTTGCGTTATTCGCTAGGCGAGGCGGCGTTGGCGGACACAATCGAAGCAGCCGTCAAACGAGTGCTGCAACAAGGTTTTCGCACCGCAGATATTGGCGTGGCGGGCGAAACGGCGGTGGGTACTGCTGAAATGGGTGACGCCGTTCTCAAGGCATTGGGAGCATAAACCATTATGAAGCGAATATTTGATGTCGCCGTAGTCGGCGTGACCGGCTTGGCGGGGGAAACACTGCTGACGCTGCTAGAAGAGCGCGGTTTTCCGATAGCGAAAATGTATCCTTTAGACGGTGCCAACGCAGTCGGCAAACGTGCGCCATTTAAGGGTAAAATGCTGCCTATTGAAGATGTGCAGGATTTTGATTTTAGTCAAACGCAACTGGCGTGGTTTTGCCTGGACGCAGCGGTGTCCGCGCTTCACGCCTCGCGTGCCGCGCAAGCCGGCTGTTTGGTCATTGATAACAGCGGACAATTTTGTCAGGCGCGGGAGGTGCCGCTGGTGGTGGCAGAAGTCAATGCCGCTGCCATTGCGCAGTACAAACAGCGCAACATGATTGCCAGCCCCAATCCGGCAACTGTGCAGATGCTGGTGGCATTAAAACCCATTTATGATGCGGTGGGTATTGAGCGCCTCAATGTTGCCGCTTATCAATCCGTATCGGGCATGGGCAAAGCGGCGATTGAAGAATTAGCCGCACAAACCGTTGCGCTGCTGAATGGCAAAGACATCATGCCTAAAGTGTATGCCAAACAAATTGCTTTTAATGTCCTGCCGCAGGTCGGCACTTTTATGGAAGAGGGTTACACGCAAGCAGAAACGGCAATGCGCCTGGAAACCCGCAAAGTGTTGGCAGATGAGAGCATTCAGGTCAATGCCACCGCCGTCTGTGTGCCGATGTTTTACGGCTGCGGACAAGTCCTGCACATTGAAACCCGCGATAAAATCACCGCTCAACAAGCCTGTGCATTACTCGCTCAAGTGCCTACACTGGTGTTAATGACGCAAGAGGGGATTTATCCAACCGCAGTGACAGAAGCTGCCAACGCCGATTTCGTCTATGTTGGGCGGGTGCGTGAAGCCATTGCGCCGTGGCCAGGGCTGAATTTGTGGGTGATGGCAGATAATATTCGCAAAGGGGCAGCATTGAACCCTATTTTGATTGCAGAAATTTTGATAAAAGACTATATATAATTGACAGTTAGTGTTAAATTGTAAAGTAACTTCTTAAGTTTGCCTGTCTATCTGACTGCATTGAAATCAGAAAAATTAGGCAAAGTTCGTTAAGATTCAAATACTTTTTAAGCTTATCGGGTAATGTCGGGTCGAGTTTATCCCGTGTAAGGTAAGGTCAGACCATCCTGTACACGAATGGAGAGAGAGTAATGAAACGTAAACTTGCTGTGGCACTAGCCAGCATTTTGGCTACGACTTATATGCCAAACGTAGCAGCACTTGGGCTAGGCAACATTGATGTCAAATCTAAATTAAACCAGCCGTTGAACGCCAGTATCCGCTTGCTCAACGTCAGTCCCGCCGATCAAAATGATGTCAATGTGCGGCTGGCAAGCGTGGCAGCTTTCCAGCGGGCGGGCTTGCAACGCCCGCCCGTGTTGGCAACTTTGCGTTTCAGCCCATTTACACCGTTATCGGGAGAGCGCGGGGTCATTCAAATTTCCACCGTGCAGCCAGTCAAAGAGCCGTTCCTGAACTTCCTAGTTGAAGTCAATTGGTCGCAAGGGCGTGTGCTACGCGAATACACAGTGCTGCTCGATCCGCCCACTTATCGCGCTGACGTCGCGCCTGTGCCAGTACAAACGCCGCAATCGCGCACCGCACAACCTGCCGCTGGCAGTGGGCGCGTGTTGACCACACGTCCTGATACTGTTGCAGATGCCGACCGCTTCACTAGCAGTTCTGTTTCCGCGCCGACTGGCGGGCAACGCTTGGCAAGTGCTGCGGCGCGTTCCGCAGAACAAAGTCATACGGTCAGCAAAGGCGATACGCTATGGGTCATTGCCGAGCGTATGCGGCAAGGCACCGGATTATCTCATCAGCAAATGATGACCGCTTTATTTAATGCCAATCGCAGTGCCTTTATTCGCGGCAACATGAACCTGCTACGCACTGGCAGAACCCTGCAAATGCCGGATGACTCGCAATTAGCCACAGTCAGCCAAAAACAAGCGTCGCAAATGCTCAGTACGCATAAAAAAGAATGGCAGGAGCAGCGCGAGTTAGCCTCGCTCAAACCTGATACCGCCGCGCAGACTAAACCCCCTACAGGCAGCGATGGCGATATTGAGCAAACCATGCAAGCGATGAGTAAACCCGCTGCCGGACGTTTAATCATTGACAGTGCGGGCGAGCAAGCCAGCAGTGCGGGCGGTGCTGGCAGCGATGGCACCGCTGTACGCGCACAAATTACTGCCTTAAAAGAAGAAAACAAACGTATTGAGCAAGAAAATCAGCAGCTTAGTCGAGATTTACAAGCCACGCGACAAATGGTTGATGAGCTACAGCACAAAATGGAAAGACTCTTGACCGTGCAGAATGACTTATTAGCCAAATTAGAAACCCAAGCACGGCAGGCGCAAGCCCCCGTCGCCAGACAGCCGGATGCTGCGGATTCAGCGGATTCAGCCGGCACACAAGTGGCTATGCTAGAAGCTGAGAAAAACGCCTTAGACGCAAGCAGTGCAGCGGCTGAAGCGCAACAACCCCTTAATGTTAATGATGAAGCAGAAGATGCCAGTGCCGTGACAGACGACACTACGGGCATTGCTGGCGCGTCAGCAGACATTGATCCTTTTGCCGAAACCGCTGCCGATGACACAGGTGCTGCGGGTATTGTTGGCGGGGCTTCGCCAGACATTGATCCCTTCGCCGAAACTGCTCCAGAGGAAAGTGGCGAAATAGACATGAGTCAATCGCCTGATGCCGAAGACATGAGTGATACAGCGGCAGCCAGTGCCGAAGCCAAACCGCCTAAGCGTTTCAGTATTGATTCGCTCAATAGCGGCAGTAGAGCGTCAGTACCAACGGCTGAAGATGACACAACAGAGGCGCAAACCGCGGCTATAGGAGACAGCTCTGAAACATCAGCAGCAACCGCTGAAAGCGAAGCACTCACTCCAACCACTACTGCGCAGGCTGATCCGCTGACCACAGAACCCGGTATGCTAGATAATGTCAACGGCATGGTGGAAGACAATGTGCCGGGGGGCTGGCTGACCCTTGGCGGCGGCACTGCCGGTTTGCTGGGCTTAATTGGCTTGGCGGGTTTTATGCGTCGCCGCCGTGACGCGAAGTTGGAAGAAGAAGTGCTGCAAGAGCAGCAACGCCTAGAAGAAGAAGCCGCAGCGCAAGCCTTGAGCAATGATGCTGATGCAGACATTACGCTGAATGAAGCTGATTTAGAATTAGATGATGTGCCGCAGACGGTTTCTGAGCCAGATGAAATATTAGAAGAAATTGAAATTCTACTGGCTTATGACCGCTTTGATGAAGCACGAAATCTTATTGAAGAAGCCTTAGTTGTTGAACCCCATAATCCAGAGTATTTGCTCAAACGCTTGGAAGTTGATAAAGCAATGAACGATGCCGATGCCTTTGAAACTCATGCGCAAGACTTGCACGAGCAAACCGGTGGACAAGGTCGTCATTGGGAAGAAGCGCAAAAATTATGGGGCAACATGAATACCGGGCGCAGCATGAATATTGCCGGTCTGGCAGCCGGAGCTGCTGTTGCAGGCGTGGCGGGTGCCGCATTATTAGGGGGCAGCGATTCTGAAGAGAATGACGCCGCCTTGAATGCTGATGAACTGGATTTCAATCTCAACGAAGTTGAAGACGCGGACGAAACCACGAGCGGAGATTTAGATTTTGATCTAGGCAACTTAGACATGGGAGACACAGACAGTAACGAAGCTGATCTCGATCTAGGCTTAGATGATTTAGACATGGGTGACGATACAGCCGGTGACGGACGAGACGAAGACCTAGGTGACGATTTGAACATGGATGCCGATCTTGCCGCTCTCGCCGGAGAAACCACTGATGATTTAAGCATGGACTTTGATTTAGAGTCTGGCAGCACAAGCGATGGTTTAGATATGGATATGGATGCCGACCTGAGCGATGACACCGATGACGGTGATTTAGACTTAGAATTGAGCGGGTTAGGTGAAGCCGATGATGATCAAGCAATGAACCTAGATGAAGATATGGATTTAGATTTAGGTGAAGAAGACACGCTTGATTTAGGCGAGGCTGATGATGATCAAGAACTAAACCTAGATGAGGATATGGATTTAGATTTAAGTGAAGAAGACAGCCTTGACTTGGGCGAATCTGATGATGATCAAGCAATGAACCTAGATGAAGATATGAATCTAGATTTAGGGGAAGAGGACAGCCTTGACTTGGGCGAATCTGATGATGATCAAGCAATGAACCTAGATGAAG
>CAZOSP010000086.1:10171-16938 GCA_964582525.1 uncultured Thiomargarita sp.
AGGACAGCCTTGACTTGGGCGAATCTGATGATGATCAAGCAATGAACCTAGATGAGGATATGAATCTGGATTTAGGGGAAGAGGACACTCTCGGTGCCGATGAAACTGCTGAAGACGATAGTGATGAATTTAATCTGGATGAAGAAATGCCTGCTGATTTAGGCATGGAAGAAACAGTAGAATTAACCGACACGCTTGTAGCCAGTGATTCCGATCTCGATTTAGAGCTAGGCGACGATATGGATTTAGAGCTAGGCGAAGAAGAAGCGGCTGATTTAGGCGAGGGTTTAGATGATGAGAATAATGACCTCGATTTAATGCTTGATGATGACATGAGCTTGGATTTAGGCGCAGAAGAGACGGAAGATGCCCTCGATTTAGATGAAACGCTCGAAGATAGCGATACTGATCTTGATCTAAATATGGATGATGAGACGGAACTAGACTTAGGCACGAACGACGATGATGATTTCACTAATCTTCAAGAAGACAGCAGCGATGACTTAAATCTGGATGATGAGATGAATTTAGGTTTAGACGACAGCTTTGAAGACAGCAGCGATGACTTAAATCTGGATGATGAGACGAATTTGGGTTTAGATGACAGCTTTGAAGACAGCAGCGATGACTTAAATCTGGATGATGAGATGAATTTGGGTTTAGATGATAGCCTTGAAGACACCAGCGACGATTTAGATAGCGCAGAACTAGGTAATACGGAATTAGAGTTGGGTGAATTGGATAGCCAAACCTTAGACATGGGGGCGGACGATGAACTTGATTTGGGAACAGACGCTGAAGATATGGCGTTAAATCTAGACGATGAGTTAAATACTGAAACATTCGGCATGGGTGATGAATTAGATGTTTCTGTTGATAGTCTCGACACTAATGAGATAGATTTAGGATTAGATGACGACGCGCTTGACGGCGAAAGCTTAGAGACCAGCGACTTAGATTTTAGTACGGGTGATGATTTAGATGATTTGCTTAATCAACTAGATGGTGATGATGAAATGTCTTTGACTGATGATGAACTAAGCAGCACCAATGACATTGAAGGTAAATTTAATCTAGCGCAAATGTACTTAGATATGGATGATGTCGCTAATGCGCGTAGCATGTTGCAAGATATTGTGCAAGAAGGCAGCGAAGCTGATCAGGCGCGTGCAGAACAGCTTTTACAAAACCTGCCGGAGACAGCATAGCGTAGAGACTCATCTCCGCCAGAATTGTATTTCAATAGCCTGAAAGCCATTTTGGCGGGGAGCGGGATGAAAGATAGCAATCAAAGGAAACTAGAGAATGACACCTGATGAAAAGAAACAACAAGTTGCTCATGCGGCACTTGAGCATGTTACAGAAGATACCGTCATCGGCGTAGGCACGGGCAGTACAGCAAACTATTTTATTGATGCACTGGCGACCATTAAACACAAAATTGAAGGCGCAGTTGCCAGTTCAGAAGACACCGCGCAGCGTCTGCGCGCACACCATATTCCCGTATTAGAATTAAATTCAGTCAATGAAGTGTCTATATACGTTGATGGTGCTGACGAAGCAACCCGCAATTTGCACTTAACCAAAGGCGGCGGCGGGGCTTTGACCCGCGAGAAAATCGTTTCCGCAGTCAGTAAACGCTTCGTGTGCGTGGCTGATGACAGCAAGTTAGTGGATGTGCTGGGTAAATTTCCCTTACCTGTTGAAGTTATTCCTATGGCGCGTAGTTATGTCGCACGAGAGCTGGTGAAAATGGGCGGCAAGCCGATCTGGCGCGAAAATTTTATCACCGACAATGGTAATATGATTTTAGATGTGCATAGCTTAACAATCACCGATCCGGTTGGCTTTGAAACTGAATTGAACCAAATTACCGGCGTTGTCACCAACGGCTTATTTGCGCGTCGTCCAGCAGATTTGCTCATGCTAGGCTCAGACAAAGGCGTGTTAATCTTTGATTAACTGGGGATAAAGCAATCACGAAGATTCATGCGCCACAGATGCGCGCCAGACCTGACTGCTTGCTTCCTGAAACCTTCTATAGTGCTTCAGAACAATAATTTCCAAAAACCTGATAAGTCTCGAAGACCTGTCAGGTTGGCTTCAGGCATTTAATTATCTAAAAATCTGTAGCACTGTCAAATCGGAAAAGTTGACCGCCAGCAGTTGATGAGTCTTTCGCTATGCAGCCGTGATTGGCAACGCAAGCTGCTTATAATCGCCACAGCAACACATCGTCAGGGACTTGATCGCGGGCTAATACGCCTTTGACATCAATGACCACGCCGCCGCGCCGATCTAGTAAGCTGCGGATGAAGGTCCAGCCTTTTTCTGTGTATTGCCGATGCGCGACGGCTAATACAACACACTGCGCCGGACGCAATTTGTCTATCGGGCGCAAGCCGATGGCAAGCTCGGTCTGGGCTTGGTCTTTATCAACGAGCGGATCGTGAACTTGTACGCGAATGTCTTGATTTTGTAGGAAATGTACAATATCGCCAATGCGCGTATTGCGTAAATCAGAGACGTTTTCTTTGAAGGCAAGCCCTAAAATGGTGACGCTGCTTTCGGATAATAAAAAGCCTGCGGTAATCAGAGAATCTATGACGCGCCGCGCAATAAATTCGCCCATGCCGTCATTGACATGGCGAGCGGCGGAGATGACTTGTGCGTCATAGCCCACTTGTTGGGCTTTGTTGATTAAATAGTAAGGATCGATGCCGATACAGTGTCCACCGACTAAGCCGGGGGTGAATTTGAGAAAGTTCCATTTGGTGCTGGCGGCTTCTAGTACGTCGTGCGTGTCTAAGCCGAGACGGTCAAAAATCATCGCGAGTTCGTTGATGGTGGCGATGCAGATATCGCGTTGGGTGTTTTCGATAACTTTGGCAGCTTCTGCGACCTGTATGCTGGAAGCGCGATAAACGCCCGCTTCTACAACGCTTTCATAAACGTGCGCGACAATCTCAAGGGTTTTTTGATCCCCAGCCGAGACGATTTTGAGGGTGTTGTGGAAGGCGTGCTGTGTGTCGCCGGGGTTGATGCGCTCTGGTGAGTAGCCGACGCTGAAGTCAATGCCGCAGCGTAAGCCGGATTGCCGCTCTAGGACGGGGATGCACATTTCTTCGGTCGCGCCCGGATAGACGGTGGATTCATAGACAACAATGTCACCGACCTTGAGCTGATTGCCAACGCTGCTGGAAGCCTTTAATAGGGGGCGCAAGTCCGGATTTTTATTTTCATCAACCGGCGTAGATACGGTGATGATGTAAAAATCGGCTTCACTCATGTCTTCTTCATGGGTGGTCAGCAGCCAGTCAAGGGTTCGCAGATCGGTATTGGAGAGTTCACCGCTGCGATCCTGTCCGCGTTGGAGTTCTGATATGCGTTGCGGGTCTTTGTCAAAACCGATGACTCTGCTGCGTTTGGCAAAAGCCGCAGCAACCGGAAGTCCGACATAGCCTAGCCCTATGATTGCTATATGACGTGTTTCCATGATTCCTCCTCAAAGGTTTTTTTGATGCAGACGCGATACTTAAAGGTAACAATTCGTAAGATTCGTCAAGTTGTTAAACGGGAAATTGAATACTGCCCTTAAAGTCCGCGTTCTAAGATTGTAGGCGTTATATAGATTTTAATTTCTAAGATGTCCGCGCTGTTTTCAGCTTTTTCTTCAGCTTGTTTAGGGCTTTTTTTCTCGCTTTCTGGTGCTGAGTTTTTTTCTTCATGAATATGCCCAACTAATGCGGTGCTTTGATTGTTGATGAGGTTGGTTGAATTGATACGGCGTTTGCGGAAGATGATGTAATCATCTTGCATGGGTTCATCAAGTTGTAATTCAAATTCTAATAACACTTGGTTGGCTTCTGTGATGCGTGGCAACACATGCAGACGCAATAAGGCAGCACGAAATTCATTGCCGGTGGATTGATTGACGGCGGGGATGCCTTGTAGTGCGATTTCAACACCTTTTTCAATAAGGGCTTGGGTGTTTTCTGTTGCCATTAAAGTGATGGTAAAGGTGTTTTCTCGAACGGGTTTTTGCGCAAATGTTTCGCTGATTTGTATTTGTGCTTTAAGCTCTATTTGACGCATACGCGATGAAGAAACTTCTTGCGCATCAACAGTGCTGATAGCTAACAGTGCGGCGAGAATATAAATCAAAAAAGGTGTTTTAATGGAAAACATGAGCCGGTCCTTATACATGAAGTAGATTAAATAAAATTGATGAGTCTCTTAAGCTTAGTTCAAACGGCGCAACAAAACGCCGATCTTTAAGAGAAGCAATCAATGAGCTGTGTTTAGTTTAAAAACAAGTGATAGGCGGGATTATCTTGTTCAAGCCAATAATCATAGCCGACTTGGTTCATCATTTGATGAAAGTTATCGAGTTCTGCGTCCAAGACTTGTACGCCCATTAATACGCGCCCATAATCTGCGCCGTGATTGCGATAATGAAACAGGCTGATGTTCCAGCGCGTGCCTAAGGCGGTTAAAAAACGCAATAAAGCACCGGGGCGTTCAGGGAACACAATGCGGTAAACACGCTCGTTTAATACGCATTGGCTATGCCCGCCGACCATGTGGCGTAGATGAATTTTAGCAATTTCGTTGTCAGTTAAATCCACTAAAGGATAACCTTTTTCTTGCAGGCGTTGCATCAGTTTTTCTTTTTCTTCTGGTCCTTCGTTGAGACGTATGCCAACAAAGATATGTGCGTCTCGATCATCGGCGTAGCGATAATTAAATTCGGTGATATTGCGTGTGCCTAGCAGGTGGCAGAATTGGCGAAAGCTGCCGGGCTGTTCGGGAATGGTGACAGCCATCAGAGCTTCACGTTTTTCGCCGATTTCGGTGCGCTCGGCGATATGTTGCAAGCGTTCAAAATTCATGTTCGCGCCGCTGGCGATGGTGATGAGGGTTTTTGCGCTGATTTGTTGCCGCTCAACGTAGCGTTTTAAGCCAGCCAGGGCTAACGCGCCTGCGGGTTCGGCGATGACGCGGGTGGCATCGAACATGTCTTTAATGGCAGCACAAATTTCGTCCGTGCTGACCAGTATCACCTCGTCAACGTAGTGCCTAGCGATCTCAAAGGGTGCGAGACCCACTTGTTTAACTGCCACGCCATCAGCAAACAAGCCCACTTGTTCTAAAATGACACGTTCGCCGGCTTGTAAGGCGGCGTGCAGACAACCCGAATCTCTGGGTTCTACACCAATGATTTTGATCTCAGGTTTGACATATTTAACGTAGGCAGCAATGCCGGCAATCAAGCCGCCGCCACCCACGGGTACAAAAATAGCGTGAATATCGCGGCTATATTGATGCAGAATTTCCATGCCGATAGTGCCTTGTCCGGCAATCACCTCATCGTCGTCGTAGGGCGGAATAAAACTCAGTGCCTGTTGTGCGGCTAAGTTTTTGGCAAATGTGCTGGCTTCATCGTAAGAGTTGCCATGCAGAATGACTTCCGCGCCCCAGTTACGCACGGCGTTGACTTTAATATCGGGAGTGGTTTTGGGCATGACAATTTGCGCACGAATGCCCAACCGGTTGGCAGATAATGCGACACCTTGTGCGTGATTACCGGCAGACGCGGCAACCACGCCGCGCTCTAATTGAGCGGCTGACAAGTTTGCGATTTTGTTATAGGCACCGCGAATTTTGAAGGAAAATACCGGTTGTAAATCTTCGCGTTTAATCAAGACATGGTTGTTGAGACGACGCGAAAGATTTTTTGCGACGTCGAGTTGGGTTTCTTCTGCCACGTCGTAAACGCGGGCTTGGAGGATTTTTTTAACGTAGGCGGTTAGCATGAGATTTGTGCAGATATAAGGGGATTGAGGCAGGATGGCTTAAAGTTTTAAACTGCAAAACCTGACAGGTTTTAAAGACTTGTCAGGTTTTGTCTGAAAGGCTAAACGGCAACTGATGGATTATTGTTTTTCCATTAATTGCTTGACTTGCGCTTCTAATTTTTCCACCCGTTGTAGCATTTCTGCATGTTGTGAACCCATCATGCCGCGACCATGACCTTTGCCTGCTGGCTTGCCCTGGGGCGCGTGTCCCATACCATAGCCTTGTCCATAACCCGGTCCCATGCCTTGTCCCCAGCCGCGACCGTAGCCTTGTCCTGGTCCATAGCCCGGATTCATGCCTTGTCCCCGGCCGCGACCGTAGCCTTGTCCATAGCCCGGATTCATAGCTTGTCCCCAACCGCGACCATAACCCGGCATGGGGGCGTTGTGCATGTCTTGCATGGTGCTTTGCATCTGTTGACGAAATGCCTGCATCGCCTGTTGATGTTCTTCCATCAATTGTTGACGCGCTTGAGGGTCTTCTGTTGCCCAGATTTTTGCCATCCGCTCGTGCATGGCTCGCATGTGTTCGGCACGAGATTTCTGCATGTTTTCGTAACTATTGTCAACATCCGCAGGTGCGGCAGGTGCGGCCTTGGCTTTTGCTTGCGGCGGTTCGGGCGGCGGTGGTGCATCAATTGCAAACAGGGGTGCGCTCAGGCTTAGAGACAACAGCATGGGTAAAGCATAGCGTTTCATAAATATCCTCACATCATTGATTTCGTGAATTTACGAGGTGTTTAGGCGGTTCGCTTAAACAAGCTCATTGGGGATTATAACGAAAAAAGGTCAAAGAAGCATGTCTGTTTAGACAGACTCTATAGTGGACCCCAAAAACTAGACCAGCACCTAATGAGAAATTTTGTAAAAATAAGGTCTAGCCATTAAAGGGAATACAAACATGAGTAC
>CAZOSP010000087.1:0-16895 GCA_964582525.1 uncultured Thiomargarita sp.
AGTGAGTTAGAACTGTAGTTTCTTGAAAAAAGCGACTGCTTTATCTGCATAATGGCTATAAAAACATTAAATATCAAACAGTTATTTTTTGTCGTGTACTATGATTTTTTACATAAGCTGTTTTTATAACTTACAGGATACCTCGCTATGCGTATATACTACCCTGCCTGAAACCTGCGCTCAAGAATTTTGATTAAGTTCTTAAAATACAAGTCTTTACAGCGAACTTGATAAAGCAAAAAAGGTGGTTTCTGGCAGGTATGCGTATAGGTTCTCACAGAGGCATTCGCACGGTCAGGTTGTCGGATTTTCGATGCAGGGTGCCTGGCACTCCAAAATCGGAAAAATTGACCGCCCAGCAGTATCATAGAGATTTTAGACAAATGACTGAAACTGCTATAAAGTGCTTGAAAGGAGTATTTGCATTCCTATAAAAAGCTATATTTCATTTAATGAGGAAATGAGTATGAATACTGAGCATCCAGAAGGCAGTGGTTACGAGCGTATTAAGTCAAAAACAACATTGCGCGAGGTGCTGGAAACTGCCAGTTCTTTTGAAAAGACGGCGTTTGAGTTTTATAGCAGTTTAAGCGGGCGTGTGAGTAAACGCTTGCGTCCTTTGGTAGAAGAATTGGCAAAAGAGGAGCAGGGGCATTTTGATATGTTTAGTCAGCTTAGTCAGCGTAATGATGTGCAAGCACAGGTGTCACTCAAGGTACGCACACCGCCTAGCGATCATAAGTTTTCGGATTACATCCAAAAGCCCGACTTGGGGGAAAATCCGGATGATCAGGCGATTTTGCAATATGCCATGGGGCGCGAGCAAGCGGCCATGGAGCAGTACAGCAGTTTGGCAGAGGAGGTGCCAGAGGGCGCGATTAAAGAATTGTTCACCTTTCTCGCGCATGAGGAGTTAGAGCATAAAAAAGAGCTGGAAAAACGCTATTATGAGATTGTACATAGTGGCGGTGTGTAGGCATTGCTGAGGACATCAGTCCTGTTATACGAAAAAACCTGATAGATTTTAAAACCTATCAGGGTTTTTTTACTTTACATGGCGCTGCTGGCAATTTTAGCTTTTTCGCTTTGCTCAAACAGCAGAAGGGGCTTGGATTCGCCTTTGATGGTCGCTGCATCGACGATCACTTTGCTGACGCTGTCCATAGACGGCAGCTCGTACATGGTGTCGAGCAACACGTTTTCTAAAATAGAGCGCAGTCCACGCGCACCCGTATTGCGTTCCATTGCTTTTTTAGCGACCGCATGTAAAGCGTCTTCACGGAATTCTAATTCTGTGCCTTCCATTTCAAATAAACGCTGATATTGCTTGGACAGTGCGTTTTTGGGTTCGGTCAGAATTTGCATAAGCTGTGCTTCATCAAGTTCGTGTAATACTGCATTAATGGGCAAGCGACCGACAAATTCGGGAATTAAACCGTAGCGTACTAAATCTTCTGGCTCAATGTCAGCCAAATATTTGCTTAAGTTTTTCTTATTGTCCTTATTTTTAACTTCAGCGGAGAAACCAATGCCGCTTTTCTCTGAGCGATCACGCACGACTTTATCCAAGCCTGCAAATGCACCGCCGCAGATGAATAGCATGTTGGAGGTATCTACTTGCAAGAATTCTTGTTGGGGATGTTTGCGCCCGCCCTGCGGTGGGACTGAGGCAATAGTGCCTTCAATGAGTTTGAGTAATGCTTGTTGTACGCCCTCACCGGACACGTCACGGGTGATCGAAGGGTTGTCAGATTTGCGCGAAATTTTGTCGATTTCATCAATATAAACAATGCCGGTTTGCGCTTTTTCGACATCATAATCGCATTTTTGTAGCAATTTTTGGATGATATTCTCGACATCTTCGCCAACATAGCCGGCTTCGGTCAAGGTGGTGGCATCGGCAATAGTGAAAGGCACATTGAGTAAACGAGCCAGTGTTTCTGCCAACAGGGTTTTACCTGAGCCGGTAGGACCTATGAGCAGCACATTGCTTTTAGCCAGTTCAACATCGTCTTTTTTCAGGTCTGTTTCAACACGTTTGTAGTGGTTATACACAGCAACGGCGAGAATTTTTTTAGCATGTTCTTGACCTATCACATAATCATCAAGCCATGCTTTGATTTCATGCGGGGTTGGTAAGGCACGTTGCTTACCGTTTTCTTCGCTTTCTTGAACTTCTTCACGAATAATGTCGTTACAGAGTTCAACGCATTCATCGCAAATAAACACAGAAGGTCCGGCGATTAATTTGCGTACTTCGTGTTGGCTTTTACCGCAAAAAGAGCAGTAGAGAAGGCGATCATCGTCGCCAGATTTTCCTTTTTTGTCGTGACTCATAGGGTACTCCTAATCCGCGTGCATTTAAGTTTTGTCTTTTAAGGATACGTCTCGTTTATCCATTATTTTATCGACTAAGCCATAAGCCAAGGCTTCTTCGGCATCCATAAAGTTATCGCGTTCAGTATCATTGGCAACTTGCTGTAAATCTTGCCCGGTATGTTTGGCTAAAATGCTGTTTAGACGCTCGCGGACTTTGAGGATTTCACGCGCATGAATATCAAAATCAGAAGCCTGTCCTTGAAAACCGCCTAGTGGTTGATGAATCATCATGCGCGAATGCGGCAAGCAATAACGCTTTTTAGCTGCGCCTCCGGCAAGTAATAAAGCCCCCATGCTGGCGGCTTGCCCAATGCAAAGCGTACTAATATCGGGTTTTATAAACTGCATGGTATCGTAAATCGCCATGCCTGCGGTGACAGACCCACCTGGGGAATTAATGTACAAATGAATGTCTTTGTCTGGATTTTCGGATTCCAGAAAGAGCAGTTGAGCGACGACCAGATTCGCCATGTAATCTTCAACTTGCCCAACCAAGAAGATGACACGCTCTTTGAGGAGGCGAGAGTAGATGTCGTAAGAACGCTCACCACGCGAGGATTGTTCAACGACAATAGGCACTAGACCGCCAGCATTAGTGATAGACGGCTGTGTGAGGGATGGAAAAAGGCTCACGTAGGGTTCTCCATGCAGTGGTTTACTGCTCTGCATTGTTTTCAGTTTCAGCATCAACGGGTGCGAGTTTCATAATTTCCGCAAAGGAATAAAGCTTTTCTGTGACTGCCACATTTCCTAGCACCCAATCAACAACTTCATTCTCTAACACGCTGGCTTCAATCTCTTTCAGGTGTTCGGGATCGGAATAAAACCAGGCTACTACGACTTCTGGGTCTTCGTAAGTGCTGGCGATGTCTTCTACCATTTCACGGATTTTTTCTGCTTTAGCGTGCAAGTTATTTTGCTTAATCACTTCAGCAACGAGGAGACCTAATTTGACGCGCTGTTCAGCATGATCAATGAATCGTTCCGCGCTCAAATCGATTTCTTCTATATTAACGCCTTGATTAACAAGTTCTTTTTGCGCACTTTCTTTGAGTTGCAAGGCATCCGATTCAATCAATGAGCGAGGCGGTTTAATCGGGTTGTTTTCTAGCAATTTTTCTAAAACTTGTTGCTTTAAGTTGTTCTTTAGCGTTTTTGACAATTCACGTTGAAGATTTTCACGAATGTCGGTGCGGAAAGCCTCAAGACTACCTTCTTCTATGCCGAGCGATTTAATGAATGATTCATCAAGTTCGGGTAAACGGGCTTCCTGCACGACTTTAGCGGTGACTTTGAAAGTGACGGGCTTGCCTGCCAGTTCTTGGCTTTTATAGTTATCGGGAAAGTGCAGATGTAGATCGCGTTGCTCATTTGCACTAATGCCAATAAGTCCTTCTTCAAAACCTTCAATTAAGCGTCCGCTGCCGAGTTCAAGTTGGTAATTGGTTGCCGAACTGCCGGCAAAAGATTCACTTTGATCCTCTAGGAAGCCTTCAAAATTAACGATAACCTGATCGCCTTTAGCCGCTGCGCGTTCAACGGTTACAAAGCTTTGTCTTTGTTTACGCAGTTTATTGATCATGTCATCAATATTTTCTTCTGCGACTTCGGCAACGGGTTTTTCGATACTTAAGCCTTCAAGACTGATTCCAATGTTTTGCGGATAAATCTCAAAAGTAGCGGTGAAAGAGATATGTTCGTCACTGTTGTCGTCTTTGCCAAATTCTATCGTAGGCATACCGGCAGGACGCAAGTTCTCTTGGGAAACTGCGTTTTGCAAGCTTTCGTTGGTGAGTTCACCCAATACTTCTTCACGCACCTGCTCGCCGTAACGCTGTTGGATAACGCGCACCGGCACTTTGCCGGGGCGAAAGCCATTAATGCGGCTTTTACGGGCTAAATCTTTTAAGCGAGTTTGTATTTCTTCATCAACGCGGGCGCGGGGTACGCCAACAGTCATGCGACACTCAAGGTCATTGATTTCAACGGATACCTGCATGATTACCTCTTAACAACACCTCATGGGGGGAAGGTTTAAAGTTTTAACAGTGGATAGAAGAACGGAAAGCGTGGTGCGAAAGGAGAGACTCGAACTCTCACGGGTTACCCCACTGGAACCTAAATCCAGCGCGTCTACCAATTCCGCCACTTTCGCTTATTTTTGGGTTTTGTTTGTCGTTTTGTCTCAATAGACGACATCGCGGCTAAACGCTAAACAAGTCTGCTAGTATAAAGCTTAATTTCAAAACGATAAAGGGTTTATCTTAACTTTAGGTATAAAAGATGGGTTTTTAATTCACTGCTAGTGGCTTGCAAGTCTGTTTGCAGGCGGTTTACAAGCGGTTAGCCATGCCAAAAACGCCTATTCTTTTAAGCGATCCACATCCACTGCCACCGCTAGGCTATGCGTTCCGCCGCCAAACACAATGCCTTTTAGCGGTGTCACATCGCCAAAATCGCGTCCCCAGGCGGTGGTGATGTGCTGATGCGCGGGAACTTGGTTATTGGTGGGATCAAAATCAACCCAGCCTTGTTCCGGAAGGTACACCGCAAACCACGCATGTGAGGCATCTACGCCTTGCAATTTAACCTGTCCGGGTGGCGGCAGGGTTTCCAGATAACCGCTCACATAACGTGCTGCTAAACCCAAACAGCGTAAGCTGGCGATGGCTAAATGCGCAAAGTCTTGACAGACGCCATTGCGCTGGGCAAACACTTCCGCCAGCGGTGTGACAATGGTGGTGGAGTTTGGATCGTACTTAAAATCATGGAAAATCCGCCCCATCAATTCACACACGGCTGCCAGCAAGGGACGCTTGGGGGTAAAAGATTGCAAGGCGTACTCACGCAATTCGGGCAAAAATTCGATAAAAGGCGAGCGCAGGCAATAACGTCGCGCTTCGAGACCGACATTGCTGGTGTCTTGCTCCAGTTGTTGTCGGATGTCTTCCCAAGCGGGCGAGAGATTGGGCAGCGGTAAAACATCAAGCGGTGTCAGTTGAATCTCACTGACCGAAGTGATTTTTAAGGCTTTGTGCGCCGTTTCTACGGCAAAATAATCAATCCAATTTCCAAAAAAATCTTGTCGCTGGCTTCGCACAATGGGCGTGGGTTCGATGTCTAAATGATGGTTTTTGCACATTTGAATCGAGGTATTGCGCGGACGCAAGCAAGCGAGGTTATGGCACAAGGCTACAGGGTCTTGATAGCTGTAGTGGGTGCGGTGCGTAACGCGGTATTTCATGCTTGCGCCTCCACTTGCTCGTTGTCATTTTCAAAAGGCACAAGCTGATGCGGCGTTTCTGTGTGGCTGAAGTAGCTATTGGTGAGTGCATCAGAGATGGCCGGCAGCAGATGGTTGAGGCGCACTAAAAGCTGATCCAGTTGTGCGCGAAAAGCCCCTCTTCCCACGCGCTGCGTGGCACTGTCGCCGCCATGCTCGGCGTGCGCACTCAGCACCTGCGGATCGGCGAGACGCACCTGCGTCAAAGCCTCCAATAATAGGCGTTCTTCTTGGCTTTTGTAGGCGAACACATTATCACGCGGCAAATTGCTGATGTAATACTGCAAACGCTCTAGCTGATAGCTCAAGGCGCGCGGATTGGTTTCATCTTGCAGCAACAAATCCAGCGTTGGCACAATACTAATCTGTGTGCGATAACGGCTACGATACGTCATCAAGCTATCGCAAATCAGCAGTAATTGTTCTAGCAACAAGGGTTCATGGCTTGTTACCTGATGCTGTGCGGGTACGCCGCACAGGGTGGCGCGTAACAAATAGGTGGTCAGTTGTGCGCGTTCTAAGCGTCGCCCGATGATTAAAAACTGCCAACCCTGTCCCTGCGTCATATTTTCCTGACTTAAGCCATTAAAGGCGGCGAAAATGGTGACTAACTGATTTAAGCTATCCAAAGCGGGATACAAAATATCGCTGCTGGTATCGGTAAAAAAAGAATGTAGTCCGGACAACTGCGTTTGCCGCTGTGATAAGGCGGTCAGCTTGTCTTCTACTTCATTAAACACGCGCCAGATGTCGGGTGACAAACGCTCGCGCACGGCGCGCGCCGCGAACAACAAAGCATTCAGCACAAAGGCTAAACTACCGGCACGTTGTGCGTCTAAAAACACTGACATCAGTTCGTCTTCAGGGGCTTGCAAACAAGCCTCGCTGCCTTCACCGATAAAACCCGGATAAGTTTCGGTCATCGCCGTTAATGCGCGTAATAAGCTATGCAAACTGCTGTTATCGGTTTCTAGTTGCTCAGGCGGCTCGGTTAAATAACGCAGCAATGTGCGCAACAAGCGTGTAATGCTCTCGCCGCGCTCGGCGTAACGCCCTAACCAAAATAGATTTTCTGCCACCCGGCTGGGCAACTCGCCGCGCCCGACCACAAAATGACTCACGCTATCAGTCGCCGGCAACAAACTGACTTGGCTCTCCGGCTCCGAAGCCAGCACCCAAGTGTCTTTAGTCAAGCCGCCGTCCTGATCGGAAATCACCATTTGCTCAAAAGCCGGTGCGACGCGGGTCAAACCGCCCGGCATCACCAGCACATCGGTTTCGCTGCGCAGCGCGAAAGTACGCAGCACCATCTGCCGCGGTTCCAAACGATCACCGACAAACACCGGCGTTTGCGAGCGCGTCACCTGCTGCTGTCCAACATACATGTGCGGGCGCGCTAAAATGCGCTGGCGCAGGCTCTCCAACTGAATATTATTCAACGTTTCGCCATGAATCGCCGCCTCTCCTGAGAGCGGCTGCACATTTTTAATCAGCAAGGTTTTCAAATTTGCCAGCACATACTCGCATTCATGGGGGCGACCGCACCACAGCGTTGGCGGCGAAGGCAACAATAAGTCTTCGCCGAGAAAATGCTGCGCCAACTGCGGCATAAACTGCATAAGCCCGCGATGCTCTAAGACTCCGGTGCTGGTCGTGTTAATCACCACCACCTGACGCAAACGCACTGCTTGCAGCAATCCCGCTACGCCGTATATAGACGACGGATCAAGCTCCAGCGGATCACTCAGTGCGCCCGCCATGCAATTTAATATGACATCCACTGGCTGCAAACCATCTAAGGTTTTCAGCCACACATGCCCATTGCGCACGGTTAAATCCGCGCCTTGCACTAGGGTGTAACCTAAATACTTGGCTAAATACGCATGTTCAAAATAATTCGGCGTTCCCGCCCCCTGCGTTAATACAACAATCCGCGCATCATCGTGTCGTCGCCAGGCTAGATTGTGCAGCATGTGCCGCAAGCTGCGGAAAAATAACGCGAGGCGATGCACATGCGCATCACGAAACAGGCTGGGCAGTACCCGCGATAACACAATGCGGTTTTCCAGTGCGTAACCAGCCCCCGGCGGGGCTTGCGTGCGATCCCCTACGAGATAAAAACTGCCATCCGGGGCACGCGCCAAATCTGCCGCATAAAAATGTAAAAACTGCCCGCCTGGGGTGGGAACGCTGGTGCAGGCGCGTTGAAAGCCTGGGTAATCATAAATTAACTCCGGCGGCAGCAGATTTTTACGAAACACTTCGCCGCGACCGTAAATATCCTTGAGCAGCGCATTAAGCAATTCCAAACGCTGCGCGATGCCGCGCTCAATCGTTAGCCAATCGCTGCTTGACATCAGCAGCGGAATCGGATCAAGCTGCCAGGGACGTTCTGCCTTATCGCTGTCTAGGCTGTAGGTCACGCCACTTTCGCGCAACAAACGATAGCTTTCGCGCTGGCGACTTTGCAGCTCACTCCAGCCCATACGCTGCAAGGCATCAACGAGGTAACGCCAATGCTCGCGTGGCTGATTAGGCGCGGCGCACATTTCATCAAAATGTGTGCTAAGGCAGGCGTAGTCGCTGAGTTGCCAAACGGCATGAGGATTTGCGACAAGCGGCGTTACAGGATTGGTTGGCATGATTGAAAGTTCCCAATAGAATGGAATTAGCTGCGCATTGTAGAGACTTTTGTTTGATAATGGCAAGTATTCGCGTTCGCGCCACAAAAAGACGTGGCGCAAACCCTACTGGCTGCTACTCTGTACGCCCTCTTTACTCATTGTTAGGACCTACAAAATGCTTATTATTATCGATAATCGCAGTGCGTATCTGAAAAGATTTAAACGCAACTTCTTGTTAGAACAAAGCTTTCCTTTTATGGAATTTGACCACAACGAAGCCCTCCATTTACCCACCAATACCGAAGTCAAGGGCGTAATATTATCCGGCGGCACCGGCAACCCCTACGAACCCTTAAACTTAACCAGCAATTTTGTCGCCTTAATGAACTTCAATGTGCCTATCATGGGCTTTTGTTTAGGGCATGAAATCATTGCTGTGAGTTATTTAGGGCGTATTCGCAAATTACCTGAATACCATTCTAAAAAAGAATCCATCACAATCTTGCAACCCGATGATCCTATTTTTGAAGGAGTCGCACAAGAAGAGATTTTATTACAAAAAAAACACTCTTATCATGTATCAGAATTACCCGCATGTTTTATTAATCTTGGCAAATCTGAAGCCTGCCCATACGAAATCATCCGCCATAAAGAAAAACCCATTTATGGCTTTCAATCACACCCCGAAGTCTCCGGCGATGTTGGCATTCAAATGATGCGCAATTTCTTAAAAATGTGTGGGTTAGAAACCTCTTAACATTTTACTTAAACAACGCTCAAGGACACTTTATGAAAATCGCCGTCGTGTATAACCGTGAATCACAAAAAGTCATCAATCTATTTGGCATGCCCAACCGCGAAAAATACGGTTTAAAAGCCATTGAACGTATTGTCAATGCTTTAAAAAAATACGGACACCAAGTCATTGCCCTAGAGGGCGACAAAGATTTGATTGATAATCTTGAAGGATTTATGCCGCGTGTGGTCAAAAACGAGCGTCCCGGCATGGTGTTCAACCTCTCCTACGGCATTCAAGGGCAGGCGCGTTACACCCACGTACCGGGGATGCTAGAAATGGTCGGCATTCCCTATGTCGGCTCAGGTCCCTTAGCCCATTCGCTGGCATTAGACAAAGTGGTGGCAAAAATGATTTTTCGCCAACAAGACTTGTCTACCCCCGATTTTGCCGTACTCAATGACGCAGATTTTCCCATGCCGAAAGAACTAAGCTTTCCGCTCATCGTCAAACCAAAAAACGAAGCCGTGTCCTTTGGCATTCGCATTGTCAACAACGAAGCCGAACTACGCGAAGCCGCCCAAGTCATTTTTGACCAATTCAGCCAACCGGTATTGGTCGAAACCTACATTGAAGGGCGCGAAATCAATGTCGGCATTCTCGGCAACACCCCGCCCGAAGCCTTTTTACCCGCCGAACTCCACTTTGGTGAAGGGCAGCAAATCTATACTTTTGAAGACAAAACCCGTCAATCCGGGCGCGACATTCAAGTGCTGTGTCCGGCACAAATTGACCCCATTCTCACGCAAAAAGCCCAAGACCTCGCCATTAAAGCCTTTAATGCACTCGGCTGTTTTGACTGTGCGCGGGTAGATATGCGTTTAGCCGCAGACGGCAATTTATATATATTAGAAATCAACAGCTTACCCTCACTAGGCGAACACGGCTCCTATGTTGCCGCCGCCGAACAAATGGGCTTAGACTTTCCTAAACTGGTCAACCGCTTAGTCGAAGTAGCCGCATCCCGCTATTTTGGCACGCCGCACCCGCCGGCACTCGAAAAAGAAGCCAAAGCCCCCGAAAACAGCGTATTTTATTTCCTCACAGAACGCCGCGACCGCCTAGAACAAGCCGTACAAGGCTGGGCGAACCAACCCAGCCGCAGCAACGATCCGGTAGGCATACAACTCGCCGCAAAAAAACTTGACCAGATCATGAGCGACATCGGCTTAAGCCCCAATCCGCAATTTAGCGATGAACACGATGTCTGGTGCTGGCAAAGCAGCGGCGGCTTTCTCGGCGGCACCCTGCTCATCGGACACTTAGACGTACCCGTCAACCCCGCGCTGGGCACTGAGCATTTCCGCCGCGATCCCGAATACCTACACGGCGAAGGCGTAGGCGCGTCCCGCGCACCGCTGGCGATGCTAGAATACAGCTTGCGGGCATTAAAACAGGTGCGCAAACTAAAAAATATGCGTCTCGGCGTATTGTATTACGCCGACGAAGGACGCGATTGTGTGGAAAGCCGCGCCTTACTGGAAAAAGCCATGCAAGGTGCTGGGCGCGTGTTGGTGCTAAACCCCGGCAACCCGGATGATAAAGTGGTCACACAACGTCGAGGACAGCGCTGTTTTCGCCTCATTGTCGAAGGCGAATCGCTAAAACTGGGACAAGGCTCACGCAAACCCGAAGTGATGAAAGTGCTGTTTGCTAAACTAGAAAAACTCACCGCGCTCAACTCACGCAAAGAGCGCGTTGCCATTTCTGCCGTAGATGTGCGTAGCGAAGCCTACCCGCGCCACCTACCGCACCGCGTCAGCGTCACCCTGCAAATGTCCTATCCCGATTTGCACAAAGCGAATGAATTAAACCAACAACTGCACAGCGTATTGCGCGGCGGCAGCTTGCGTTGGAGCTTAACGCAAATTTCTGATCGTCCGCCATTTAACCCACGCGATAACAGCAACAGTTTGTTAGCAGAGCTGCAAGCTGTGGCAGGCACTTGGGAGATTCCGCTAGAAACCGAATCATCGCTGTGGCCCTCAGTCGCCGGACTTGTCCCGGAAACCGTGCCAGTGCTATGTGGTCTCGGTCCCGTTGCGCAAGATTTGTTCACCAGCCAAGAGAGCGTATCGCGCATGAGCTTGGTGCAGCGCACCTTGCTATTGACACAGTTTTTGTTAAAAGCGGGATAAGCGCGTTTGGGCTGGGTGTGGCTAAAACACTGCCACGCCCTGACAGATTTATTGGCACATCAAGCTTAAGACTGCCAGTCCTTTAAGGACTGGCAGTCTTACAACGTATCTACTTTTGCTATATTGACTGTATGTCTTTTTCACTCACTTACAGACCATTAAGATGACTCGCAAACTCTACATAAAAACCTTTGGTTGTCAGATGAATGAGTACGATTCTGACAAAATTTCACAAGCACTGAATGCTTCGCATGGGCTGGTGATGACCGACCTGCCGGAAGAAGCCGATGTGCTGCTGCTGAATACCTGTTCAGTGCGCGAAAAGGCGCAGGAAAAAGTTTTTTCCCAACTGGGACAATGGCGACCGCTGAAGCTCAAACGTCCCGATCTGATTATTGGCGTGGGCGGCTGTGTGGCAAGTCAAGAAGGCGCAGCTATTCGTCAGCGCGCACCCTTTGTCGATCTGGTGTTTGGTCCGCAAACTTTGCATCGCCTGCCGCAAATGCTCAATGAAGTGCGCGCTACACATCAGCCAATGGTGGATATTTCCTTTCCGGCTATCGAAAAATTTGACGCGCTGCCAGAACCCAAAGCGGACGGTGTAACGGCATTCGTGTCGATCATGGAAGGATGCAGTAAATACTGCACTTTTTGCGTAGTGCCTTATACCCGCGGCGAAGAAATCAGCCGCCCGTTTGATGATGTGCTGGCAGAAATTGCCGCATTGGCGGAACAAGACGTGCGCGAAGTGAATTTGTTGGGGCAGAATGTCAACGCCTATCGCGGCGACATGAACGATGGCGATGTGGCTGATTTGGCGTTGCTGCTGCATTATGTGGCAGCCATTGAAGGTATTGAGCGGATTCGTTATACGACTTCACATCCCATTGAATTTACAGAACATTTAATTCAGGCATACACGCACATTCCGCAACTGGTCAACCATCTGCATTTACCCGTGCAAAGCGGCTCAGATCGCATTTTAGCGCACATGAAACGCGGACATACGGCATTAGAATACAAACAAAAAATCCGCCGCCTGCGAGACATTCGCCCCAATCTTAGCCTATCATCCGATTTTATTGTTGGTTTCCCCGGCGAAACCGACACCGATTTTCAGGCTACTATGCAATTAATTGAAGACATTGGTTTTGACCATTCTTTCAGTTTTATCTATAGCCCGCGCCCCGGTACACCCGCCGCCAGCATAGAAGATGATGTGCCACTGGCAACCAAAAAAGCCCGTTTAGCCCTATTGCAAGCGCGGATTAATGCTATGGCAGCGGCGATTTCGCAGCGTATGGTGGGAACGGTACAACGCATTTTGGTTGATCGTCCGTCTAAGAAAAATCCACAGCAGATGGCAGGACGCACGGAAAACAACCGCGTGGTGAATTTTGATGGTCATGCCGATTTGATTGGACAATTTGTGGATGTCAAGATTACTGAAGCTTTGCCTAATTCTTTAAGAGGAGAAAGAATAAAAAACGCATGAAAAAACTAAAGTCTTGGCTGAGTTTGCAAGAACAAAAAGCTTTGCATAACGTTGATATACTTTATATCACTTTATTTTTCAAACCATAGGACGCTTGTTTGAACAATAGTATACAGCTTGATACCCTCGCCGCCGATGTGCAGCTCACGCCGCCGGATAATCGCCGCTTGGCTAATTTATGCGGTCAATTTGACGAGCATATTCATCAACTTGAGCAACGCTTTGGGGTCGAGATTAATCATCGCGGTCATCAATTTCGCGTGATTGGTTGTGCGCAAACGGTGCGAGAGGTCGAGTATCTTTTGCAGAGCTTGTATGAAGCAACAGCAAAAGAACATCTTACCCGCGAGCGGATACATTTATTTTCGCAGCCGTCGAGTGTGGCGCAAGCCCTTGAAGACGCAGAAAATCCGCAAGCAGCCCAGCAAAGAGATCGGGATGAAGTGACGATTCGCACGCGGCATGGCGTGGTGAAGGGGCGTGGTCCCAATCAATGCCATTATTTGCGCAATATTATGACGCATGATATTAATTTTGGCATTGGTCCGGCAGGCACTGGCAAAACCTATTTGGCAGTCGCTTGCGCGGTTGAAGCCTTAGAGCGTGAAGAGGTGCAGCGCGTGATACTGGTACGTCCGGCGGTCGAAGCGGGTGAAAAGTTGGGGTTTTTACCGGGCGATTTGGCGCAAAAAGTCGATCCTTATTTGCGTCCCTTGTACGATGCTTTATTTGAAATGCTAGGCTTTGAACGGGTGGCTAAGTTGCTGGAGCGCAATGTAATTGAAATCGCGCCATTGGCGTATATGCGTGGGCGTACCTTAAATGAATCTTTTATTATTCTCGATGAGGCGCAGAACTCCACGACAGAGCAGATGAAAATGTTTTTAACCCGCATTGGCTTTGGTTCAACGGCAGTGATTACCGGTGATGTGACGCAAGTTGATTTACCGCGTGAACGGTTATCGGGCTTGCGTCATGTGATTGATGTGCTGCACAACATCGAGGGTATTAGCTTTACTTTTTTGACCGCCCAAGACGTGGTGCGCCATCCTTTGGTGGGGCGCATTATTCAGGCTTATGAAAAGGCTGAACAACCGCATTAAAAAGCGTAAGAAAGCCCAGCGTTTAATGACAAGATGTTTTCATTAATATCCAAGCTCAGTCCGCTAAAATCTTCGTAATAGTAGCCGTGGCGCACTAACACAAATTCGTAATTCCAGCGTGCGCTGATGCGCCCGCGCCAGCCTAACGACAGGCTGGTGCCAGTGGCGTTGCCGTCTGCATAGGTTACACTGCTGTCTTGATAGATAGCCGCTAAGCGGGCATAAGCGGCACTGAAAAACAACATGCCGTGCTGTTTGACGGGAAAGCCCGCGCCCGCGCCAAGAAAAAAACCTTTGCCAGTTAATTTGATCGAAGCCGTCGGCAAATCTACCGCTTGAATATTCGTTTGCCCGTATTTGTAGCCCGCAAAAGTGCTAATAGTATCGCTTAAGCCGTAACCGATAGAAGCACTCACATCTGTACGACTAAAGTCTAAACCAGGATTATCGCTGTCAGACGACACATCGGTTTCATAGGACGTATCCCAATACCAGCGTCCCCGCGTGAGGGTCATGCCAACATCAGCGGATAATAATTTCGCTGATATATCGGTAACGCCTGCCGAGTAGGATAAGTCACGGTAATTTAACGAGACGCTGGGAATCCATTGCCAATCATCTGCCCAAACAGACAGGGGTAAACACAATAAACAGACAACAACAAAATGTCCTATTTTTTTTTGCATGGGTTGTTTAATCCTATTGGGTAATGGGGGTATTGAGCAACCGCTAGTTTGATAATGTCGTTCAGCAGGTGTTTTTTAACCTACACGGCTCACCGCCTGAAACCTGAAGCTCGGGATATTAACGGGTTATATGCCTAACTGCCGTACCAATTCCGCTTTGACCGCCTCTTTGACGTAACGCCGTTGTACTTTGATGTGCGCAATCGGCACGCCTGCTGCGGCTAACGCACCATCAACAAATATATCCCTAGCTTGGCGGTCAGCGCGATTGTGGCTGCTGTCATCCAACTCAATGACACCTAGCACAGACAAGTCACGCGCTCGACAAATGACAAAATCAACATGTTTGCCCATGATTTTATAAAATGCTTTGCGCTGTGCGGTGCGCTCTAAACCGCCACGGGTTTTTATAATATCGGCTAAACGCACTTTGCCAAAAATCAGAAAATGCGGCTCTATTATGTCGTTTAAGATGGCGAAAAAAGCCCGTTCTGCGGGGGTAAACAAAGCCTCTTGTTTCGTGTAAGGAAAGGGTTTGCGTTTGCGTGCAGCATACAAGGCGAATGCGGCAAGCAAGCCAAGTCCTGTTAAGGGTAGCCATAACATAAGAATTTCTTGCATGATTATTGTTGCTTTTGTAGGTTGTGAAGCGGATAAGTGTGAAGCCCGGTAGCCCGGTAGGGTGCGCGACATCTTTTCGTCGCGCACGCGGGATGATGGCACGTTTTCGTCGCGCACGCACGATGATGGCACGCTGCCGAGCATTCGCGTTCGCGCCACAAAAAGACCTGGCGCAAACCCTACTGGCTTCAAATCCAATAATTGAAACTTGATAGAGAAAAAATGCAGCTATGCGCATGGTTGGTACAAGCTAAAAATAGCTTGACTTGAGAGACGGTATCTACGCGGGCTTAGCAATTCGCGTGCATTGATTTGTTAGGGTGCCCTTTTGGGTGCGACGTGACTCAGCAAAGAATCAACTTAGAAAAGACGTTTAAATAGACTTTGGCGTTCAGGTTCCTCTACTGCCTTAATACAAATAATCCCAATCAACTTTGTTAGCTCTCTCTCAAAATCTCTACTCACATCCCCAAAACCACTTTTAGCGTGAACCGCTTCATGTAGTAAAGTTCCGGCATAATTAGCAAGATTGGATAACTGAGACCTCTTGATAATAATTGACCCAGTGGATTCTTCCCATAAACCCAGTGTTTCGTGGTTAGTATGAAACTCTTTCCGCATTGTTTCAGAAATTTTGATAATCTTGACTGCTTTAGGTTTCCCACCAGCCAGGTCAAATATCTGTTCAGTGAAACGATATACATTCTGTTCACTGTTTGTCAAATTATGTGTGTCAACAAACTCAAACTCAAAACTCTCATTATAAAGGGTAACGAAGTGAGATAAATCGGTAACGGTATTACCCTCAAAATCTTCTGTGCCTTGTATTTTTGTTTTTAGATTGTCGGGTACAGCTATGATTTTGTAACCACTACTTCTCGCTTCATCTATAAGGTTTGGATTAAACATCATCTCCTCAGATGTGACAAACACAACTTTTTGATTTTGGTTCAGAATCTTAACAGCATGTTCCTGAACAGCTAACCAGCGCAATTCATCGTGATGATTGCCGCCACTATAATTTTGTAAATCATCTGCTAAAGATTGGGCAACGTTGAGTGAACTGGACGACAACAAAATGGATTTTACTCTTTCTGTATAAGCACTCCGACCTACATTCGTTCGTTCCCTATTTAGTGCTTTTTTTATCGCTGCGTTTACTGATGTAATATTATAACTAAACAAAAAGTTTTCTTCTGTAGCAACTTTGACTCCATTGATGTAAATAGACCCAACGCTACCTTTCTTTTCAATAATTTCACCGTATTTTGTTTTTTCAATAATTCGTTCACCTGAAAATCTTAGAAACAAATTCTTTGCTTGCTCAACATGGTCATCCGAGATTCCTGACAAAACAAATTGAGTACCCACTAAATCTGGTTTTGAAGGGTTTTCAATACGGGCGTGAAGCGTAATTATGTCATCAAAATCTTGTTTCTGAGACCTAATCAAGCTAATATCACCAAATTTTGATTTAGCCAAGACTTTGATGCCATGTCTATCCAAAGTTGCCAATGCGTCCTTTAATCCAATACCAAATTTCCCGATAACGTTAGGATTTTTCAATTTTTCATCATTTTCCTTTTGGGTCAGGTGTGTATATTTAAGCCCTCTACCAAAATCTTGTACATACCAACTGCCATTGCCATCTTTGTGTATCACTATATCCTTTGATTGCATCAACAATTCTTCATCTATCGCATTAGCAATAATTTCTCTTAAGGAATGGGAATTAAATAACTTGTGCATTTGCCAGATCAATAGGAACGG
>CAZOSP010000088.1:0-16627 GCA_964582525.1 uncultured Thiomargarita sp.
ACCGCGCCGTTCCTATTGATCTGGCAAATGCACAAGTTATTTAATTCCCATTCCTCAATCACTTCGCTGCTACCGGATAAACGTTCATTCGGGCGAGGCTACAGCAGAGGATCATAAGCAGGAGAGCAATACACCCGATCTACACTATTTTTTTTGCTATGGGTGTCTCAAAGTCATTGACATGTACCGTTGGGCGTTATTTTGTTGTCATTTCTAAAGCTCTTGGCATAAACGCATTCTCATCGGTAGAATGGGCTAGTGCCTTCTCCGGGGAGTGGCTAACTCTGGGAGTGCCTGACTGTAAAGCTCAGCCAAAACGCCGCCTGCGGCGGCTTCGAGTGCTTAGTAGTAAGCGGTCAGTTTTTTTGCTGATCACTCACCACTATCCACGGATCACTGCCTTTGCGGCTACTTTGCTTACTGGATTTGAACCATCCTGACAAGGCTTGCATCTAAGCACTGAAACAACACATGACTTACAGCGTAAAAGAAATCTTCTACAGTTTGCAAGGCGAAGGCATCCACAGCGGCAGACCGGCGGTGTTTTGTCGCTTTAGCGGCTGCAATCTCTGGTCGGGGCGTGAGGCGCACCGCAGCGCAGCCGTGTGCCAATTTTGCGACACCGATTTTGTCGGTGTCAATGGCGCAGGCGGCGGCAAGTTTCGCAGCGCGGACGCGCTTGCTCAAGCAGTTGCCGACTGCTGGACTGGCGCGGCGGAGGGCAAAAAATGGCTAGTCTGCACCGGCGGCGAGCCTTTATTACAATTAGATGCCGATTTAATCACAGCTTTTCATGCGCAGGATTTTTGCGTTGCCCTAGAGAGCAACGGCACTCTAACCGTACCGTCAGGCATTGACTGGATTTGTATCAGCCCCAAAGCCCACGCGCCCTTAGTGCAAACTTGGGGAGATGAACTCAAATTGATCTATCCGCAAGCGGGTTTAGCACCCCAAGCACTGGAATATCTGGATTTTACACATTTTTTACTACAAGCGATGGACGGCGCAGCGCGTCTTGCCAATACCCAAGCCGCCTTGCAATACTGCCTAGCACACCCACGCTGGCGTTTGAGTTTACAAACCCATAAATTACTCGGAATCCGCTAATGGAAATCTTCAAAGAGTTTAGTTTTGATGCCGCACACCGCCTGCCCAATGTGCCGGAAGGACATAAATGTGCGCGTTTGCACGGACACACGTATCGCGTCACCCTTTTCGTTGCCGGTGAAATCGGTGCGCAAAGCGGTTGGGTGATGGATTTCGGCGACATTAAACACGCCTTTAAGCCGATTTATGAACAGCTTGATCATCATTATTTGAACGATATTGAAGGTTTGCAAAATCCCACCGCAGAAAACCTTGCCCGCTGGATGTGGCAACGCCTGAAACCCCTACTGCCGCAGCTCTCGAAAATTCAAATTCACGAAACCTGCACCGCTGGCTGCGTGTATCGGGGCGAAGATGAATAACTGTAGCTCGCCGCCACATCAGCCGCTCTAAGCACAGAGGAATCTCATGTCTTCCCGCGAATTTCTGCAACATCTCAAGCATGATTCTAGGCTAGAAAACTTACCCCTGTACAACATCCGCTTTGATCTCAAACAACCCAGTGCCGAAGTCGCCGAAGCCTTTAGTAAAAACCCGCTGCTGCCGGGCGTGTTGCTTTACGCAGGCGAGCAATTTCGCAACATGCTCTCACGCACCCGCTTCATGGAAGTGATGAACCAACCTTATAGCAAAGAACTGTTCAATCACCGCCAAGTGCATCGTCTGCTCATGCTGCCGCCGCTACAACAACTGCAACCCCTTATTCTGCCGTTTGACACCCTGATTGCTAAAGCTGCCGAAGTTTGCTTACAGCGTCCGCCCACGCAACTGGCTGAACCCATTGTAGTGATACGGGAAAACAACAACTGTCGCCTGCTTGATATGCACCAACTGCTGCTCGCGCACGTACACATTTATTCCCACACCGTCAACCTGTTACGCCAAGAAATCGCCCGCTCCAACACCTTGCGCCAACAACTTGAAGAAGCCAACCGAACCCTCCAAGACCTCGCCCACCTAGACGGCTTAACCGGCATTCCCAACCGCCGCCAGATGGACGAATTTCTCGCCCAAGAGTGGAAGCGCGCTATACGCGAACAGCAACCGTTATCGCTGATGCTATGCGACATTGACTATTTCAAGCTGTATAACGACAACTATGGACATCAAGCGGGCGACCACGCCTTGCAAAAAGTTGCGCACTGCCTGCGCGAACAGGTCAAACGCCCAGCTGATCTCGTAGCACGCTATGGCGGTGAAGAATTTATCGTCATTCTGCCCAGCACACCCCTAGAAGGCGGACACACGCTTGCCGAAAAAATCCGCCACGCCGTGGCAGATTTACGCATCCCGCATAGTCATTCGCAAGCCAGCCAATATCTCAGTCTCAGTCTTGGGCTATCAAGCCTCACGCCGTCCGCGACTGACAAAATTGAAACTTTCATTCATTGTGCCGATCAAGCACTGTATGCTGCCAAAGCCAGCGGACGCAATCAAGTCAGAATAGAACCCTGTGACAATCGATAACGAGGACGATAAACATCATCCCCAAAAAACTGGTTAAGGGATGACCAGCAACCCTGTCAAGATGACTGTTTTGAGTTGTAGGGTTTGCGCCGCGTCCTCGTTCCCAAGTGCCACTTGGGAATGCGGCGCGAACGCGGAGATGGCACATCACCATAACATCGCCCTTTTCGGAGTTTCAGTAGAGAAATAAAAATGTTGCTTTGGCTTAAAAAATTCTATAAAAACTGGAAAAAACCCACTGATGTACGCCATCAAGCGGGTCGCCGTGCGGAACGCTTGGCAGAAAAATATTTGCACAAACAGGGATTGCGGATTCTCGCTAGGAACTTTTTGTGTAAAAATGGCGAGCTTGATTTGGTTATGCGCGATAATGAATTTTTGGTGTTTGTCGAGGTGCGTTATCGCGCTCAGGGCGGTGCCTTAGAAAGCATTAATAGCACTAAACAAAGGCGCGTTATGGCTTGTGCGGTGCGCTATTTGCAGGTTCAGCACCTGTCTGAGCGTCAAGCGCGGCGTTTCGATATTGTGACCGTACAAGGGGATTGGCAAAATCCTTCCATCGACTGGATTCAAGATGCGTTTAGACATTAAAAACATATACTGACAACTAAAGCTGTGGTTTTAGCACGCTGAGAGATTACCATGCTCCCTTACCGATTATTTCAAATTCTGCTGTTATTATCACTGCTGTTAGCCATGCCATTAAGCGGTTTTTATGCTTGGTGGAACTACCAGCAGCGTTTGCAACATGTAGAACATCAGGTGGATAACATTCGTCAGTATCAACTCGACACGCTTGTCGGGCTGTTGCAGCAGGAAAAAATCACGCAACTCGATACTGTCTTGTTGGGCTTGCTCGAATTGTCTGATGTGCACTACCTTGAGGTGCGGCGTGCTGATCAAATGGTGTCGCAACAGGGTGCTTTTAGCGAGTCTGTCACTTATCGCTTGTGGACCTTGCCTATGGAGACCGCTGTTGGTGGGCAAACCGAGCGTTTAGGTAAGTTGCTGTTAGCCGTGGATTTAGACCATCTGCGCCATCAAACCTGGCTGATTTTGCTGACCACTGTGCTGATTTTATTGGCTCTCAGCGGGATGCTGTTATTGCTGCTTTGGTGGCTGTTTGCGCACTTTGTTGGGCAGCATTTACGGGTGATTTGCGAGTATGCGCAAAACTATGATCCAACTGATGCCAAGCTTGCCGATCAGCCGTTACAACTCACCCGCCCGACTAACAGCGATGAACTTGAACGTCTGGTGCTGGCGATTAATGCCATGCGCGAACATTTGCGCAGTGCCTTTGAAACGTTACGCAAAAGCGAGGAGCGGTTTGAATTAGCCCTTCATGCGACCAATGAGGGCATGTACGATTGGAATATAGAAACCAATCAGGTGTATTTTTCGGATCATTGGAAAGCCATGTGCGGCTATGGCGTGGATGAAATTGGCAATCATGCCAATGAGTGGTTTGAGCGCATTCACCCCGAAGATGCGCATCAGGTCATGGCGGATGTAAAACTGCACTTGGATAAGGTCACGCCTTTTTATGACAACACGCATCGCTTAAAACACAAAGATGGGCATTATTTGTGGGTTCATGCCCGCGGCATTGCGGTGTGGGATGCCAAGGGCGATCCTTATCGCATGGTCGGAACGAGCCGCGACATCAGCGAACAAAAACGCGCCACAGAAGCTTTAAGCGAAAGTGAACGCTTTAATCGCACATTGATTGAATCTTCGCCTATCGGTTTAGTGTTAAGCCGCCAAGACGGTAGCTTAGTCGAACTCAACACTGCTTATGCGGACATTATTGGCTACAGCCGTGAAGCCGTGTTTGATCTAGATTATTGGCAAATCACGCCAAAAGCCTATGCTGAAGTCGAACATGCGCACATAGAGAAACTCAAACACGAAGGGCATTTTGGTCCTTTTGAAAAAGAATTTATCCATAAAGACGGCTATCTGGTCCCAGTGCGCGTAGCGGGACTGCTGATTGATAAAGGCGGCGAGCAGTTTATTTGGTCTAGCGTAGAAGACATTACTGAACAAAAACGCTCGGAAGAAACCTTAATCCGCGCTAAACAAATGGCAGAATCTGCCAATGTTTCTAAAAGCCAGTTTATTGCTAACATGAGCCATGAACTGCGTACACCGTTGAATGCCATTATTGGCTACAGCGAAATGCTTAAAGAAGATGCAGAAGACGAAGGCATTGTGCATTATTCTGATGATTTGACCAAAATTTTAAGCTCCGCCCGCCACCTCTTAGGCTTGATTAATGATGTACTTGATTTATCCAAAATTGAAGCCGGCAAAATGGAAGTTTATAACGAATTGTTTGATATTCGCATTATGCTTGATGATGTGCTCGGCACAGTAAAACCCATGATTGAACAAGCGGAAAATCTATTAATTGTGGATTTTGATGAAAATCTGGGCAATGTGTTTGCTGATGTCACCAAAGTACGGCAGATTTTGCTCAACTTGCTCAGCAACGCCAGCAAATTTACCGAAAACGGCAAAATTACTTTCAGCGTTTTCATTGAGCATACAAAAGCAGCCACCCATGTCAGCGATTGGTTGGTGTTTCGTATCGCTGATGAAGGCATTGGCATGACTGAGGGGCAATTGAAAAAACTCTTTCAAGCCTTTACCCAAGCCGATGCCTCGACTACACGCAAATACGGCGGCACGGGTTTAGGCTTGGTCATCACCAAACGCTTCGCCGAAATGATGCGCGGCAGCATTGACGTTGACAGCGAATACGGGCGCGGCAGCACTTTCACCGTGCGCCTACCAATGCGCTTAAATGAAGCCTCTCTGAACATAAAACCGCTGACTCACGCGGGTCTGTTGGACCAGCAGGTCAACCAATCCAACCTCAACAGCGATAGCACCGTCTTAGTCATTGATGACGATCAAGCCGTGCGGGATTTGTTAAAAAATTATGTCAACAAACAAGGCTACAAAGTAGTCACCGCTGCTGGTGGTGATGAAGGTTTACGGCTGGCGCAAAAACTACGTCCAGCGATGATTACGCTGGACGTTATGATGCCCGGCATGGATGGCTGGATGGTCTTATCCGCACTCAAAACCGATCCGCTGTTAGCCGACATTCCGGTCGTCATGGTCTCCATTGTTGAAGACAAAAACACCGGCTATTCACTCGGCGCGTCAGACTATCTCATCAAACCGGTCAACCAAGAGCAACTGCGCCACGTACTCAACAAATACCGCAGCAAAGAAGGACCTGAACGCCTGGTGATGGTGGTCGAAGATGATGCCATTACACGCGGCATGATGGAAGTCATGCTCAACCGCTCCGGCTGGCAAGTGTGTGTCGCAGAAAATGGCAAACTCGCCCTTGAGGAACTTAAACGCCGCGACCACGAACACCTCCCGCATCCCGACTTAATTTTGCTTGACTTGATGATGCCCGAAATGGACGGCTTCCAATTTGTTGATGAATTTCGCGCCCATGTCGAATGGTTGCGCATTCCCATCGTGGTTTTGACCGCCAAAGACATCAACTTAGAAGATCGGGCGCGTTTGCAGCACAGCGTAAAAACCATTTTCCAAAAAGGCTCTTACAAACGCGATGATTTACTCAGCGAAATTCACAATCAACTGCTATTAGTTGCGCAACGTCAGCAACTCGCACAAGCAGAAGAATAACACTCAAACCTTCTAGGTTTTGAAAACCTAGAAGGTTTACGGAGTCTCCCAACATCCGCCTGAAAAATGAAGCAACCTAACCTGAGAGAATGTGACCTGATGAACGATTATTATAGCTTACTGGGCATAGCCCGAGATGCCTCTTCCATGACCATCAAGCAAGCCGCACAAGCTCAACTCAGTCAGTTGAAAAGTGCTTATACGGTCTTGTCAAACGCGACAAATCGCGCTGCCTACGACAAAACCTTGGCACCCGGTCAAGCCAGTCATTACAGCTTAATTGGCGTGCCATCTAATGCTCAAGACGCTGCACTCAAGCACGCCACCGAACAACGCATTAAGCAGATTAAGCAGGCTGTTAATGTTCTCTGTGATGAATCCGGACGCAGAGCTTATGATACTGAATTAAAAGCACCCTTAGAGGTCACGCAAACGGACACCGGAAGCTTTCACATCAAACCTAAACAAGGCGTTCAAAATAACACAGCAGATGTTGCAGCAGTGGCGGTTGCCTCTGATCAGGTCCCACATGACATTAATCCTTATGACGCGCCTGATGCGCAAATGGACGACGCGCAAGACGAAGATTATGTATTGACAAGCCGCTTGAGACGCTTAGGCGCGGCATTATTAGACGGTATTGCCTTTCTTGTGGTTGCTTTAGTCGCCATGTTGTTTGCGTTTTTTGCTATGTTACTCAGCGGCGTTTCTATGCAGGCTGTGTTGAGTGGTGCGTCAGCGGCTGAAGGGGTAATGGCACTTTTTATCGGGCTGATCTCGATAGGCTTTTTAGCCTTAATGTTATTGAACCTTATATGGTGGCATCGTTATGGGCAAAGCGTTGGTAAACGTATGTTGGGCATCAAAATTGTACGCACTGACGGCAGTCGTTGCGGGCTGAGACGCATTATTCTGTACCGTGGGCTGCCCATTCAATTACTCTCACTGATACCCCTGATCGGTGCGTTTATCCCCTTAATAGATAGTCTGTTTATTTTTCAGCATTCACGCAAATGTATCCACGACATGATTGCCGATACGGTCGTGGTGCAAGTGCAGTGAGTGCGCAGACCGCTCACGCGCTTCTCGATACGCAACGCACACTCGAAACCCCCGAAGGAGTCGAACTCACGCTACGCATCGCCGGACCTGTTGTACGCGCCCTCGCTTGGAGCATCGACTTCAGCTTGCGTGTCGTCATTTACAGCCTTTTGGTGATTTTCGGTAGCATGACGGATCAAATGGGTGAAGGCTTATTTTTGCTGAGTTTTTTCTTATTAGAATGGTTTTATCCGGTCTATTTTGAAATCTATCGTGGCGGTGTGACACCGGGCAAAGCACGCATGGGTATCAAGGTTTTATACGATAACGGCACGCCCATCGGCTGGACAGGTTCGATGCTGCGCAATCTATTACGCGCCGTTGACAGCCTGCCGTTTTTCTACGGTGTTGCCCTCATCAGCATGTTGCTGACTCGCGATTTTCAACGCCTCGGCGATCTAGCCGCAGGTACGTTAGTGGTTTATAGCGAACCCAGCATGAAGAAAAAAATCCAAATAGTAGATGCCACGCCGTTAGCTCTGCCCATACTACTCAATGACAATGAACAACAAGCGATTATCAATTTTGCCGAACGCGCCAGCATCTTGCCGCCCGCACGAGTCACAGAGCTTGCAGACCTAGCACGAAATTTAACTGCGCAAAGCGGCGAAACCGCCGAACAAACTTTATACCGTATAGCCAATGGGCTGTATCGATAGCTTGAAGCGAGTCAAGAGACCATGAAAAACTGGTGGCAAACAACATTCCCCGATGGCTTACAAAAACTCAGCATCCGCGACAGCAACGGCACGCAAGTACAAATCGCCTACGGCGAAAAAGGCACCGGCAAACCCATCGTACTCATGCACGGCTGGGGCGTATGGAGTTATAGCTGGACACACGTCATCACCAAACTATCGCAACAATTTCGGGTTATTTGTTTCGATTACAAAGGCTTTGGTTACTCAGACAAACCCCCGCAAGCAAACAAAATTGGCTATCAAATCGAAGAAACCGAGCGCGTCCTAGAAGCCTTGGGCGCGTCACAACAGCCCATTAACCTAGTCGCAGAATCATTAGGTACGGTCATCGCGCTCGCCGTTGCCCAACGTCGCCCCGAACTCATCGCCTCCCTGATACTCCTTGATGCCGCCATTTTTCCCACAAAAATGCCGCATTGGAGTATGCACGCGATGATTTACACACCCTCATTGCTCATTCGCCGCATTGATCAGCTACGTCTCATCAACTGGATTGCCCCGCTGTTGCGCTTTTTCATACGCACCGGCGCCGGCGCGATTTATCACAACATCCCCGCCGACATCGCAGAACGCGCATACCACAGCCTGCAACCCTACCTCGAATTTCCCCACACACTGGCATACCTCTTTACCGACTCCAAAGCCTACGCCCAACAAATCCGCGCCTTCTTACAGGGTAACCCCAGTTTGCTCGGCGCAATTCAAGCCGAATTAGGCAAAATCAACACGCCCTGCTTAATTCTCTGGGGAGAACAAGATCGTTGGTTTCCGGTCAGCGACGCCAAGCGTTTAGCGCGAACATTACCCAACGCGCAGCTCATCATCCAAGCGGGATGCGGACATCATCTATCAGGCGACTGCCCTGATGCCGTTATTCAACATATCCAAGCATTTTTACAAAAAAACAAAGAATAGAAGGTTTGAGTATCGAGTTAGCATGCCAAAATCGGAAAAGTTCACCGCCAGCAATCTAATGACTCACGCCCCACGCCAAACCTGTCAGGTTTTTACCGTCAATAAATTTCAATTATTGAGACATCGTTCCATTTGTAGCGCGTCCTCTGCTTTGCCATAGTAGTCTGCTTTAACGCGCTTGATTTTAAAACCCAATGATTCATACAAGCGCAAAGCATTCAAGTTAGTCGTTCTCAGTTCTAAACGAATTTGATATATGTGCCGTAGGCTCAGACTATCGAAAGCGGCTGTCAACAATGCTCTAGCAATGCCTTGTTTCTGCTGGCTAGGATGAACAGCTAATGAATAAACGCGCGCCGAGTTGCGATGTACTAACACAAGAATGTAACCGAGCAGTTGAGCAGAGTCTCGATGCTTTGCCAAAAGCAGCAGATTTTTCTTGCGAATATGGTAAGAAAAAGCGCGCTTAGTTAATTTGCCATCAGAGGCCATAAATACAAGCGATTCTAACTGTAGAAGTGCTTGAATATCGCCGTGTTGGGCAACTACAATGTCGTAGTTCATCAGCAATGAAAGGTGTTAGGTGTGGCTTATTGGAAAAATATTGATGAGGCTTTTTGGGATATTGCACAAGGCATTCGTCGTTTAGCGGATAAATGATACTCATATCTGCCAGAAACTCCATTTTTTTCTTATCAAGTTTCACCTAAGTTTTTGAAGTTTAAGTACTTAAAAATATCCCTGCGCGCAGGTGTCAGGCAGAGCGCAGCATAACCAAGACTTAAGGGGCTTTTTCTATGAGTTCCACGCGCACTCGCGCTACGCCTTCGGCAATCATCTGTAATTCTTCGGCGGCTTTGCGTGAGAGGTCGATAATGCGCCCGTGAGGAAATCGCCCTCGATCATTAATGGTAACGATGACGCTGCGTTGATTGCGTAAGTGGATAACGCGCACTCGGCTGCCAAAGGGGAGCTTGGGGTGTGCGGCGGTGAGCTTGTATTTGGAGTAAGGTTCACCGCTGGCGGTGTTGCGTCCGTGAAGACGGTCGGCATACCAACTGGCTTTGCCTTCTTCCATATAGGGCTGGGCATGTTGCGCGGGACGCTGCGGCAGCGTTGCCGGTGTTTTGGGCGCGGGCAGGGGTTTGGCTGCGTTTGTCAATGCTTGCGCACGGGGTTCGGCGGGCTGTGAAGCATGATTATTTGCGCGGCGATCCGGTCGCGGTGGCGGTGCTTCGATAAAAGGCTTTGGCTGCCAAATCCAGGCACCCAGTACCATCAATAGGCAACTGCTGGTAATGATGCAAAGCTTGCATAACTGCATATCAATCTCCCCAATCAATTTTGCTGATGGATTTTTCTGCTCAATTCTAGCAAACTAGCAGCTTTCTTGTTTTTTGATGATCCCTATGAATACTGAATTTCAATTAGAACCTCATTTGATTTATCTCAACCATGCTGCCGTTGCGCCCTGGCCGCAACGCACGGCGCAGGCGGTGGCGCGTTTTGCTCATGAAAATCTGACTCAAGGGGCGGCAAATTATCCGCTTTGGTTGCAAAAAGAAGCCCAGTTACGTGAGCAGCTACGGGATTTGTTAAATGCACCCAGCAGCGATGATATTGCCTTGTTAAAAAATACCTCAGAAGCTTTGTCAGTGGTGGCTTATGGTTTGACTTGGCGAGCCGGTGATACTATTGTCAGCACCCAACAGGAGTTTCCGTCTAATCGGATTGTCTGGGAATCCTTACAAACGCAAGGCGTAACTTTGCGTTGCGCGGATGTGAATGTGGACGAACCGGAAGCGGCTTTGTTGGCGCAGGTGGATGAAAATACCCGTTTGATAGCCGTCAGTGCAGTGCAGTATGCTAATGGCTTGCGTTTAGATTTGGAAAAAATCGGGGCTTTTTGTCGTCAGCATGATATTTTGTTTTGCGTGGATGCCATTCAGCAACTCGGTGCGCTGGCATTTGACGTACAGGCAATCCAAGCCGATTTCGTCATGGCAGATGGGCATAAGTGGATGCTAGGTGCGGAAGGCTTGGCGGTGTTTTATTGTGCGGCGCAGCAGCGCGAGCGTTTACAGCTTAAGCAGTTTGGCTGGCACATGGTAGAAGATTATTTGAATTTTGACCGTCAGGATTGGCAGGTAGCACAAGGGGCGCGGCGTTTTGAGTGCGGCAGTCCCAATATGTTGGGCATTCATGCCCTGAGCGCGAGCCTGTCTTTATTATTAGACATCGGCATGAGCAGCGTAGAGCAACAATTACGTGCAAAGGTCAGTTATTTGTTGGAGCAATTAAGCCAAGCAAATCGTGTTGAGATTCTTTCACCACGCCAAGCATCACGCAGTTCGGGTATTGTCACTTTTCGTCTGCAAGATACTGACAATGCCGCTTTGTTTAAGCATTTGCAACAAGCGCAGGTAGTTTGTGCGCAACGCGGCGGTGGGATTCGTTTTTCACCGCATTTTTATACTTCACTAAACGACTTGGACAGTGCTGTTGCCCAAGTTTTTACTTTACTTTGATAGTTCACTTTTTTGTACTTTCTTTTATATCTCTCAAGGAGACATTATGAAATCCCCCTATCGTTTAGGTCATTGCCTGTTATTATGTTCTTTACTCGGTTTTTATTCACCCGCTTATGCGGATAAAGCGGCAGCCGCGGCTGAAGCAGAAACTGATGCGATTGAATTGGAATATATGATTGATGAAGGTGAAAGCAAAACCGCAACGGCGAATATGAATCAACCGTTTATGGCGTTGCTGGATATTCTTCAAGCATCTATTGCGCAAGCCCGTAAAAAACCCAATAGTTTGGTAGAAACTGAGGTAATAATTCCTTATCCCGAAGACATGGTAGAAAGTTTAGCAGATGACTTACCTAATTTGGATTTAATAACCCGGGTTGACGAGAATAAAAAAGGTTCTACGCAATTTGCTATTGCAGCTTTTGAAAGCTCGATTGAAAACGAAGAAGAAGATAAAGAAGGCAAGCTGACCTGGATGGGTTTAAGCGGCAACATGACTTATATGGATGATTTGAAATCCCCTACGCTGGATTTCAAAGTACCGGGCTTGTTTATCGATATGGGTGAAGAAGGCGGCTTAAAACTTGAAGCTCTGAGTCTGTCAGGGAGCTTGAATGCGTATTTTGAACCGCTGCAAATGGATTTCAAACTGCCCATCTTAAGTTTTGTTTCTGAAGAAGCAGATTTTGCTATTGATGGTTTGAGCGCAAAAATTGACTTAGAAGAAAAGATTGAAGGTCTGCAATTAGGCATGGCAGAAATTAAATTAAAAGAACTAACAGTTGATGCGGAAGAAAAAATCGCCTTAAAAGACTTTAGCGTGAGTAGTGATGCACAAATGCAAGACACAGATTTGGTTAAATATTTAACTAAATTCACCGTAGGGCAGCTTTTCTTGCCTGCTGAGGTGCAAGCAGAACTGGGTGGCTTGAATGATGTGAAAGTAATGCTCAATCTTGAATTTGCGAATATGAACGCAGCAACCATTGCTGATATACATAAAACGATACGTCAATTACGCATGCAAGGCATGAATGAGCAAATGATGGGTTTTGCTATGATGAGTAAATTTATGGAAGCCGGTCCTGCCTTATTGACAAAATCGCCTAAAATTTCTATTCAAACTTTAGATGTCAATACCAATCAAGGTGCGCTTAAAGGGCATTTGAATCTAAGCTATGATGGCAAACAGCCTTTTTCTATGGAACAACCGGAGAAAATGCTGCAAGCTATTTTGGGTGATAGCAAAGTGACCATTTCTAAAGCCTTGTTAAAACAAGTCCTTACCACTCAAATACGCAGCGAAATGCCGGCTGATGCAGGAGCTAACGCGCCTAAGCCGGAAGATATGGCAGACCTGCAAATACAAGCTTTTGTGCAACAAAAAATCTTACAGGATACGGGCGATACCTATACCCTAGAAGCCAACATGAAAGCGGGTAAATTGATGCTCAACGGGCAGGAAATGCCGCTGCCTTTTTAAGTGCTATTGTTTATGAGCAAACGCAGTCATAGCAGCAGTCGCTGGCTGCAACGTCAAGCCAGCGACATTTACGTGCAACGTGCGCAAAAAGAAGGTTTCCGCTCCCGTGCTGTGTATAAACTGGAAGAAATTGCCTTGCGCGATCACTTGTTCAAACCCAATATGCGCATTGTGGATTTAGGCGCAGCCCCCGGCGGTTGGACGCAATGGGCGCAAAAGTGCTTAGATGGCAAAGCGCGTATTGTGGCTTTAGATATTTTGCCGATGGACGGCTTGCCTGAAGTCACTTTTATCCAAGGTGATTTCACTCAGACCGCTGTGCTAGAAGCATTACGCGAGGCATTGGATGGGCATGCGGTGGATTTGGTGATGTCAGATATGGCACCTAACAGCTCTGGGGTAAAAGCGGTCGATCAGCCTCGCGCTATGCTATTGGCGGAATTAGCACGCGATGCGGCATTGGAGATGTTGCAACCGCAGGGCGATTTTTTGTGCAAGGTGTTTCAAGGGGCTGAATTTGATGATTATATTCGTTCCTTGCGAGCCACGTTTAAGCAAGTATGGGTACGCAAACCTAAAGCGTCGCGTCCGACGTCACGGGAAGTGTATGTGCTGGCGCGTGAGAGAAAAGTCTCATGAAGTCAATACTAGAATTGATGAAGAAAAAATTGATAAAAGGAGAGGCTAAACGAATAGAAAAATTATTACGTAAAGCTTTACTGCATGAGGGCAAAATGGTTTATGGGCTGTATGAATATGAGTTAGAAAAACACCTAGACTATTGGCATAAAGGTTTACTGGAAGACAATGATGAATGTGTTTTTGTCGTGACTGAAAATACAGAGCATGTTGCGATGGTTTTGATTATGCCCGATAAAACTATTTATATTAATGAAGAGGCAAGAGAAAAGCTCAAGGCGGAGTGGCGTTCTTCTTATGTGTATAATGTTGAAACATTATTAGCAGTGATGGCTGATAGTCTTGCTAATGGCAATTTTTGGGTGTGTGGTCATAAAACCGCTGCGGATGACTTTTCCATGTCTTTTTAATCAAAAATTCTTCCGTGCTAAATCAATAAATCCCAACCCCAATAGCAGTAGCAAATAAATCCCGGTTTGGACTATTAAGCCCGTAAGCTCGGTTAAGCTGCCCTGCTGATACAGCAGCCAAGCAGAATCACTGAAACGATCTAGACTGGGCAACAGCAACGCCAGTAAAGATAAAAAGCTCGAAATGCTTTGATCCAGCACGCTGCTATTGGGTTGTAACAAATGCTCGCCGATCTGCAAAAAGCCCTGCATACTCCGCGCAACTAGATAAAACCCCAACGCCGCTGTGAGTGCCGGCGTAGTGTGGCGAAAGCTCAAGGCGCATAGCAGGCTGACCGTCCCCATAATCAACAATTCGCAGGCAAGCGATACGCCCCACAGCAACAGGCTGTAGCTCGATTCGCTATAGAACGTGAGCAATGCGGTTGCAGGCACGACAGACACAAGCACCAACCCCGTCATTCCCAAAAACTTGCCCAATAAATAGGTTTGACGCGGCATCGGCAAAGCCAATAGCAAATACAGGCTTTTATTATTAAATTCGCCTAATAGGTGACTGATGAGCCAAACGCTCAACAGATAAACCACTAACAAGCGCGTTCCGCCGGCTAACAAACTCATCTGAAACTCAGCTTGATCACTGATAGCCAACAAACCGGCAAACAGACTCAAAGCCCATAGACTCAACAAAATCAAGCCCAGTAGCTTAAAAAAATGGGTGCGCCAAGCAGCCAGCAATAAGTGCTGTGCAAGAGTGATAGATATTTGCAGCATAGGGTGTATCCGCGTAAAATTTTTCCTCATTCTTACAATTTCGCCCAGGCATTTTATAACAACATGAAGTGGAACTTATCTGACCCGCCTTTAAGCAGTCGTCTTGCCCAGCGTCACAGTTATCGCCTGTTGGCGTTCTTGCTCATCAGTCTGAATATGGTGCTATGGACTGCATTGACAGAAATAGTTGCCCAAGCACTTTTGTTAATACATTTTTTGCTGTTTTTCCTCTGGCAATGGCAACAAGCCGCTTATGCTAATGCAGCAGAGCAACACCAGCAGTCCTTACATAAACTACTGTTGCTGCCTTTATTTGCGGTTGCGCTGGTGTTTTTGAACGCTTGGCTCATCGCTGCCTGGAAAATCATTCTGCTCGGTGTATTAGCCGGGCGTTATGTGCCACAACTGCGCGCCCGTCTATTAAATGGGCTGGCATTAAGCATTGTTGCGCTGGATTTTTTTCTTTTCAATCTGCCACTGCTGTTCCATTTAACCGCTCTACCCGTCGAATGGATGGATACAGCACGTTACGCGCTGCTGGCACTGCCCTTGAGTTTGTTGTTTTACTCGGGAGAAGCCCAGCCAGATCGAGAAAATATAGATTTTTTTCATGGACTGAGCTTTTCTTTAATGCTGCTATGCGTGGCACTGGGAAGCATTGTGCTGGTACAAAACAGCCCAACCACATACCCCTTAGCCCTGCTTTATGTGAGCTTAAGCGTCATTTTACTGCTGCTGACCTTAAGCGGCTTATGGCTGAGTTTTGCGCAATACGAAAATTTACAACAACTGTGGTCGCGGCATTTGCTCAATCTAGGCAGTCATTTTGAACAATGGCTGGCAAGCTTGACGCAGCCCGGCACTTACAAGAGCCTGACCCCCGAACAATTTCTCGAATCCGGTTTACAACAACTCAGTACACAGCCGTGGCTATGCGGATTGGGCTGGCAATCGCCCTATGGACACGGCGCATTGGGTCTGGAAGGCAAACATAAAGCCATGATTTCTATACAATCATTGGAAGTTACCGTGTATTCGCGCACGCGCATCAGTGGTCCCTACTACACGCATATCAAACTGCTGGTACAACTGCTAGAGCATTTTCATCAAGCCAAACGCCGCGAGGAAGCCTATTCACAACAAGCGCATCTAAAAGCCATCCACGAAACTGGCGCGAAGCTGACGCACGACATTAAAAACTTGCTACAATCGTTGTATGTCATCACCTCCGCCATCGAAACCGCGCAGCCACAGCATTTTGGCGACACGCAACGCCTCTTGCAAGGGCAATTACCGCATCTCAGCCAACGCCTGCGTCGTACCCTAGACAAGCTACAACAGCCCACGCAATCGGTCTATACCAACATCCCTATCCGCACCTGGTGGGACAATTTGCAAGCCCGTTATCGCAAGCGCAATATCGAATTTTCCATGAGCATTATGTGGAACGCCAATATTCCCGAAGACTTGTTTGATAATGTGGTAGAAAATCTGCTGGAAAATGCCCTCAACAAGCGCAAACGCGAATCCGCACTGCGCATTCGCGTTGCCTTAGAAACCAGCGAAAACCAAGTCAAACTGACCGTCTGCGACAATGGTAGCGCAGTCCCGACAGAGGTTGAAAAACAACTGCTTAACCAACCCGTACCATCGCGTGACGGCTTTGGTATAGGGCTATATCAAGCCGCCAAACAAACTATCCACACTGGCTACCGCCTGCACATCAGCCACAACCAAGCCGGACAAGTCTGCTTTGAATTAGCCAGTGTTTAGCAGTAGGGTTTGCGCCACGTCTTTTTGTGGCGCGAACGCGAATGATGGGCA
>CAZOSP010000089.1:0-16210 GCA_964582525.1 uncultured Thiomargarita sp.
TTTGGGCGTGTGTCTGGGAGCGGCTGACCTGGGAGCGGCTGACCTGGGAGCGGCTAACCTGGGAGCGGCTAACCTGGGAGCGGCTGACTTCCAAGTCAGCCCAAGCGGCGTAGCCGCTTCAATCGCCTCCGGCGATTCGGCTAAGCTGGAGCTTAGCCGCTCCCAGGGTAGCCGCTACCAGGGTAGCCGCTCCCAGCGCATCACCGTCCACGGCAGAACCTACATCGCCTACGACAACGGCACCGCCTTAGACACCAAAACCAACCTGCTGTGGATGCGCTGCTACGTCGGACAAACCTGGACCGGTAGCACCTGTTCGGGCGAGGCAAAAAGATTTGACTGGGAAGATGCGAAAAAACAAAGCGCGAACGTTGCGGGTTATAGTGATTGGCGGATTCCTAGCATTGAGGAGCTACGCACATTGGTGTATTGCAGCAATGGCAAGCCAGCGTATTTCAATAACGGCAAGCCGGGGGAGGAAGAATATATCGCAGAAAACCGCCCTGATGATTTCGATTGGGGTTGTCAAGGTAAACCGGGTAAAGACCATGAAAAACCCACCCTGGTGCAAAGTGTGTTTCCCAATGCGCCGATTAGCATTGTCTGGTCAGGCTCGCCTGTCTCCGGCAGTACGAATGACGCATGGGTCGTGGGTTTCAGCTATGGAGTCGACTACAGCAACCTTCGTGACAGCAGCAAGCACGTCCGTTTGGTGCGCGAGAGACAGTGACCTTTGGTTTTTGCTTTTGCAACGTGACAACGCGCCTCGCTGGGAGTGCTAATTTCCAAATTAGCACCGCCGCCACAGGCGGCGCGAAACGGCTGCGCCGTTTGAGCTAATCTGGAGATTAGCTCTCCCAGTGGGGATTAGCTCTCCCAGCCCGGTAGGGTGCGCGACATTTTTTCGTCGAAGCACGCGGAACGATGGCACGATACCCAGGGGCTGTTTGCGCCGTATCCGCCCATTGGGGCTATCAACTATCACCTAAATGTCATAAAAACTTCAAAAATCCGTCATATTAAGGTCATTACGCTGTTTGACAATGCGCGGTAGATTGCAAAAAACTAAACTAAAAATGAGACAACCGGAGAGCCGAATTATGCCCCGTATAGAAAAAAACATCTCTAAATCCAATAACTTGGTCGTTAGCCTCGCCTCTTCTATGGCAGAGGTGAAAGCGGCGCAAAGCCTACGCTTTCGCGTGTTTGCCGAAGAAATGGGGGCGCGATTACCTAATAGTGAGGCGCGTTTGGATCGCGATCATTTTGATACCTATTGCCATCATTTGATAGTGCGTGACACCATTACCTATGAAGTGGTCGCCTACACACGCATTTTGACTAATGCGCAAGCTGAATTGGCGGGACGCTATTACTCTGAAACAGAGTTTGATCTGCATCGCGTCCGTGATTTGGGCGGTAAAATTATGGAAGTGGGGCGCACTTGCGTACATCCTGATTATCGCAGCGGCGCGGCAATTGGCGTGTTATGGTCGGGTTTGGCGCAGTTTATGGTGGAAAATAAATTTGATTATTTAATGGGGTGCGCGAGCATTCCCGTGACGCATGATGGCTTGTCCATTCGTGTGTTGTATGAATACTTAAAGCATAAATATCTAAGCCTTGATGAGACCCGGGTTTACCCGAAAACGCCTATGCCGGCAGATTTGTTTGCGTGGCGCGAGCAAGGCGAGATCGATTGGCAACAGTCAATGCCTTTGCCGCCTTTGTTAAAAGCTTACATGCGTTTGGGCGCGGAAATCTGTGGAGAGCCTTGTTGGGATGCTGATTTTAGTGTTGCGGATGTTTTTGTGTTATTGGATCGCCGCCGCTTAAATGCGCGTTATGCGAAGCATTTTGTGCAGCGTACTGTACAAGCACGCGAACCTGTGGATAATTTCGCTGCGGTTACGCCGCCGGGGATGCTGGCGGCTTAAGGTGGCACGTAAAAATATCCCCGAATCAGTGCGAAGTTACGGCTTCGTATCCTACTATCCTCTAAGCGGTTTTTATCTTGTCTCATTCATTTCATTCTTTTTTTGCCGCAAGCCTGCCGCACGGACGACGCTTGATACGCGGTAGCCGATTTTTATTACACGTCTTGACCGGAGTGTTTTTATCCTTCTTTGTCATTCTGCCGGTTTTGTCCCTTGATAAAAAAAATGGTATCGCTGTCCAGCAACGTTTGACCCGTTGGTGGTTTCGTCATTGTACGGACATTCTGCATTTACGCATTGTGGTCAGCGGTACGCCGACTACGGAAACTGCGATTTTTGTCGCCAATCATATTTCTTGGATTGATATTTTTGTGCTAGGACAGCTTGTCGCGGTGAATTTTGTGTCCAAAGCAGAAGTGAAGCAGTGGTTTATTGGCGGTTGGTTAGCCCATATTGCCGGCACCTTGTTTATTCAACGCGGCAGTCTTGATTCAACCGCACACATCCAAAGCCAAATGCAGGCGCGTCTGCAACAGCAGCGCAGTATTTGCTTTTTTCCCGAAGGCACATCAACTGAGGGCGATGGGGTTAAGGCTTTTCGCCGTCGCCTCTTCCAAGTTGCCTTAAATATCGGTTTACCGGTACAAGCTGTCGCTTTATGTTATCCGCGCAATAACCAGCCCAACCGTGTGATTGCCTATGTTGACGAGGATACGCTGCCGTCTAATTTATCGCGGTTGCTGGCAGAAAAAGAAACGCGGGTTGAAGTACAATTTTGTCCGCTGTTGGACAGTTGCCGCTATGCAGACGCGGCGGACTTGGCTAAAGCCGCTTGGTTACAAGTGCAAACCCATATTGAGCGACGTTATCAATAGACTTGCGTTACAGCATAGTTTAAATTACGCGGTAGTTTTCTTAAAAAGGAGTCGTTCAGCGCATGTATAAGCTATGTTATCATTTTGTATTTACTGTTTTTTTTGCTCTTTTCTTGAGCCAAGCTCAAGCCCAATCGACAGCCATCTCGGCAACGCCTGAAGATGAAGAAATCAATGCACCCGCCACTTTAATCGCAGTAGCTGCCGAAGCCGCTACCGAACACGCTGAAATTCACAGCGAAATCAACCAAGCCCCCCATTTTTTGTGGTTCGATCACGAAGGCACTTTCTTGAGCAGTCAGCCGCTGCCGGAAAATACCAGAGGCAACAGCGAAGCTTTAGCGGCATTTCTTTTACAACGACAGGTGACTGTTTTGATCGCTGCGCATTTTGATAATCAAGACCTGCACAGCCTTACCGCCTACGACATTATTCCCATTGAACGCCAAGGTGTCGCCCTAGATGAAGTCATGCGGTTGCTGCAATGCGAACCCCATCCACCCGCAGATATTGCAGTGAAAGCCGATGTTGAAAACAGCCTTGAAGGCAATCTTGCGGTCGGCGAAGATGCGCACACTCAGACAGCCCCCGCTGCTGCCCAATAAAATACGGGTTGAGCTAAATTGTGGATGACATACCTTCGAGTGTGCTACTCGGCATACTGTTTTTTTTACTGCTACTGTCCGCGTTTTTTTCCAGTTCCGAAACCAGCATGATGGCGATCAATCGCTATCGGCTGCGGCATTTGGCTGAAAAAAAACATCACGGTGCAAAGCGCGTACTGGATTTACTCAAACGCCCTGATCGTCTGATTGGGGTTATTTTACTGGGCAATAATTTTGTCAACATTCTCGCTTCATCAATTGCCACCGTATTAGCCATAAAATGGGCGGGAGAAAGTGCTATTCCGCTTGCTGCCGTCATCTTGACCATCGTTTTACTGATTTTCAGCGAAGTCGCCCCTAAAACCTTTGCCGCCCTCTACCCGGAACGCATCGCTTATCCCGCCTCAATCATCATTAAACCCCTGCTAAAGCTATTCTATCCGCTAGTGTGGCTGACCAATATGATCGGCAACAATTTATTAAAACTGTTTGGTGTATCGGTAGAAAAACACAAACATCACGGTTTAAGTAGTGAAGAATTACGCACGGTGCTGCATGAAACCAAAGGCATTATCCCGAAAAAACATCGGCAGATGCTGCTCGGTATTTTAGATTTAGAAAATGCCACTGTGGAAGATATTATGATTCCACGCAATGAAATTGTAGGCATTGATCTGAATGATTCGATTCCGCACATCATTGACCAATTAGAAGATTCTCACCACACGCGCCTGCCGTTGTTTGAAGAAAATATTGATCATGTGATTGGTATTTTGCATTTGCGCAAATTATTAGGGCATTTGCGCCGCGAGGATGTCAACAAAGACATTATTAGAAATCTCGCCAGGGATATTTATTTTATTCCCGAAGGCACGCCGCTTAATACCCAATTACTTAATTTTCAACGACATAGGCAACGCATTGGCTTGGTTGTCAATGAATATGGCGATATTCAAGGCTTGGTGACATTAGAAGATATATTAGAAGAAGTGATTGGTGAATTTACCACCAGTGCTGATAGCTTGTATCGCAACATACATCCGCAAGCCGACGATACCCTGTTGATTGATGCGGGCATTACCGTGCGTGAATTGAATAAAGCCTTGCAATGGGAATTACCCACAGATGGACCTCGCACCTTAAACGGGCTTATTCTCGATTACCTAGAGGTCATCCCCGAAGCTGGCACCAGTCTGCGTTTAGACAAATACCCGATAGAAATTGTGCAAATGTCGAATAATGCAGTAAAAACCGTCAAGGTTAAAACTGAAGACACGGATTTTATGAATTATGGGAGTGGTTGATGGCTAGGTCAGCCAAAGTGCCGCCTGCGGCGATTGGTCTTGCTCATCGGCTAATAAGAAATGCGGGTCTTTTTGTAATGCTTGATGAATGCTTTGTTCAAAGGTTTGTACCTCGGTCCAACGGAGGCTGATGCCCTCTTGTGCTTGGCTGTGCAGCACTTGTTTTTCTAATAAAAAAGCTAAACGCTTGTGCTGATCGTATAAGGGATAGGCGCGATACTGTGCGTCGATTTGGCGCAAATAGGCGGTGTAATCAACTGCCTGCCAATGCTTTTCATCGCTATACACAATGCCGTCAAATGTTTGTAAGTGGCGGTAATCCACTTGATTTTTGAGTTCTACACGATGAATAGGGGTTGCCCAGAAACCGCACATGTCAATATTGAGAATAATCGCCTTATGTTCGTGCAAATGCGCAAATAAACCGCGTTCCGCGAAAGTCGCACGGTAATCTATCTCAAATTGCGGCAGATAGTGATTCAAGTCGAGAACGCTGTACATGGGATCGGGGCTGCGCCAGTGAGCGATATGTTGACGCACTTCTTCAGAAAAACGCCCGCTGTCTGAGTGGGAAAACAGGCAGTGAAACAGGCGTGTGCGCATGAAGGTGTAAATCGTGTAGGCGGGAATTAACAGCGCGTGCGGCTGATAAGTTTGTTGCAGGGCTTGCACTAGCGCCTGCGTTAATTGCGTATAAGGCAATTGACTGTGTTGCTGCAAGCGTTTCAGGCGAGCATGGATAAGAATAACCCGCTGCTTAGGGAGTTCTAGGCGTTCTATCAGGTCGCGTAGGCGGTTTGCAGTAAGCGGCATTATTTTCCCACTGACGGCGGAGGGGCGATGTTTTGATAAATGATGTCTGCGGCACCCAGTATTTCTATCGGCGGATCATAGTCAATGGCTTTGGCAGTGGCTAGATTTATAGCAATTTTGGGCGGATTTTTGAACAGTTGTGGCAATTCTCGCGGTTTCGCACCGTTAAAAATTTTAGCGATGGTACCCGCATAAAAGAGTCCGAGCGGACGAAAACTCGACAGTGCCATGCTGAGTAAAACGCCATGTTTCACGTCGTCAGCCCCGCTTTGTGAAAAGGTGGGAATGCGTCGCTTAAATAAGGGTTCTAAACAGGCAGGTAAGTTTTGCAAGGTGGCACTTTTATGTCGTGTGATATAAACCGCGTCAACCTTAGAGGCGATATTTCGATAGCAGCGAATTAAACTTTGTTCGGCTAATCGTGGGTCTAGGTCTTTATGCTTGGCGTAACAGCGCACCAGTTCAAATCCTTCGCGCTGCGCCACCCGCTCAACGCTGTCAATGCCGCCAAAACCGCGTCCTTCGACACTGTTTTCATAAACAATGCCGAGACGCTTAAACCCCATAATTTCTCGAAATAACCAAACTTGTTGCTCATGGCGGGTCGGGTCGATTTTGGCGTGGATGTGGTCATAACCGGAATCTTCAACGCTTTTGATAATATTAGAGGCAAGCGCGTCTGTGGTAGAGCCGATAATTGCAGGTACGGAATGTTTGTTGTTCGCAATATCTTGTCCGGCGGCTGTTCCCATGACAATCATCAAATCAATATCTGCTTTGTTATTGAGACGTTCTATCAGTGTCTCTTGCACTTCAACGCGCTTACTGTCGTCCCAGTCATAGCTGTAAAAAGCATCGTCAACAAATTCAATGTAGTCACTGGATAGATTTTTTGCCATCCATGCCCACAATGGGCGCACTATTTTCGGGTCTTCTAATGGCAGCAGTGGACTGCTTGGCAGCCAGCCAAGTTCCATCAGCCCTTCGACTGTGGCAACCAGGCTTTTTTGGTAGGAGTCATAAGGACCGCCATGATAATAGCCAATACGCCATTTTTTGCCGTGCTTGGTGGTGGGCGTGATGGGGTATTCTTTTTTTTTCGCTGCTTCTTCAGCCTGCTGCACCAATGCTTCTAAGTTAGGGGCGGCAAATGCGGATAACTGTAACAACAGCACTAGGGAGACAAGAGATAATAATTGAAATACCATATGAAGTTCCTTTTTAGAGATGAAATTGTTTATTCACAGAGACATAGCTGGGTGGACATTGTATCATGTTGCGCGTCTTCTGACCTTCTCTTAAACCTGACAGAGGTTTGCCTTCAGATTAGTTTTCTGCCGCAGGACATGAAACCCAGATGTTCAAAAATCTACGCTTAAAAAGCCGCTTATTACTCGCGTTTTTTCTCATTACTTGCAGCTCCACGGTTGCCACCACCAGTTTTGCCATTTATTACTTTTCTGACAAAATTCGTGTGCAGGCACAACAAGGTATGAGCAAGAACATTCAAGTGGCTCAACTACTGTATGATAACCAGATCGCGCATATCAAAAATATCGGCGAGCGACTGGGCAAAGACAACGCCCTCAGTATTATTGTGCAGTTTGCCCCAGTGGACACCAAGATCAACAGCTATTTAACGCCACTCCTGCACAGCGAAGCTTTGCATCAAATTGTCCTGCTAAATCCCGCCCTTAAACCGCTTGGACAGGTCTATACAGACACGCACACTTATCTACAAGATGAGCGTGATTATGCCCGCAACGCGCTGTTAAAAAAAGTGCAGCAAACCCAACAAACGCTTGCCGCCACCGAACACATCGAGATTAATGGTCGCCACTGGATCAGCATTAGTACCGCCAGTCCCATCCGCCCCAGCAAAAACCTCCAAGGCATGAAGGCTGACAGGGAAGCAGAGATTTTAGGATTTGTCTTAATCCGCTATGTACTCAACGATGATCAGCGTCTAGCTAACAGTATTCAAAATCTGCTAGGTATTACTGCCAGTTTTTTCCATCGGGAAAAAGCCATCAGTTACACACGCGAACCCGCTGCCGCAGAGCATTTAAGCGCACCGCAGATCGCCGCCGATATTTATCAACAACTCATGCAAGGGCAGGACAGTTACGAAAGTATAAATATGCACTTGCAAGGCGAATTAGCGCAATACAAAGCCCTCTACGATATTGAAAATCGAGCGATTGCCGTATTAGCCGTGAGTATGCGCGCCGAACCCTTTATCCAAACGACCACGCAAGCCACTTTTAATCTGCTGATGATTATGATCATCTGCATTCTTGTTGCATCTCTTTTAGGCTACTGGTTAGCCCGCTCCATTCTAGGTCCCTTAGAAGAACTCCTGCACGGCGTTAAACGCCTCACTTCGGGCGATCTTTCCTACGAAATAGCGATTGATTTACGCGACGAACTCGGCACACTCGCCAACGCTTTTAATAGCATGTCACGGCAGCTCAAAGAACTCTTTAGCACCCTAGAACAGCGCGTCGAAAACGCCACGCGCAAACTGCAAAACACACTAGCGCACCTCAGTGCGATTATAGACAACATGGCAGACGGCTTATTAGTCACGGATCAAGCAGGCAAAATTATTCGCCTCAACCCCGCCTTATCCGCTATGTTTGCCAAACACATCGGCATTCAAGATCAAATCTGCGCCGATTTTAATGCCCAAATCGCCACGCTAGTCAACAAATCACAAACCTACAAAGACACGGTTCACAGTGCCGAAATCGCCCTAGACAAAGGACGCATCGGACAAGCCGTAGTCACCGCCATTATGTACAAAGACAGTTTTCACGAAAGTGATGCACACTACGCTGGCTCGCAATACATAGGCTCGGTAGTACTGGTACGCGACATTACCCGCGAAAAAGAAATCGATGCCATGTTAAAAAACACCGTTGACACCCTAACCCGCACCGGCACCGCGCTGTCCTCCGAAACCAACATGAACAAATTGCTAGAAATGTTTGTTCACGAAGCACGCAGCGTTTGTCATGCCGACGGCGGCACACTTTATACCCTAGAGAACCAACAACTACAATTCAAAATCGTGCAAAACGAATCGATGGGCATTTTCATGGGCGGCACCTCCAACCAGCGCATCAACCTACCGCCGCTGGAACTGGATGACAGCAAAATTGCCGCTTATTGTGCGCAACATAAAATCGTCGTCAAAGCCCCCAACATAGACAACAACGAAGATTTCGATTTTTCCGGCGTGCGCCAATATGATGCCGAAATGGGCTACAAAACCATCGGCATGTTAGCTGTCCCCTTGCTCGACCGACAAAACAATACCGTGGGCGTATTACAACTCATCAACCCGCGCAACAACAAAACCGGTAGCCACGAAAAATTTGAAAAAAATCAAATAGAAATCATCAGTTCACTCGCCAGCCAAGCCGCTGTTGCCATTGAAAATGTGCGCAATCACGAAAAAATCGAGCGCAAAAACGCCGCCTTCAAACGCTTTGTTCCCACTGAATTTATCAGCCGCCTTCACAAACAAGAAATCGAAGACATTAACTTAGGCGATGCCGCGCAAGCCTCCATGTCCGTGCTATTTTCCGACATTCGCTCATTTACCAGTCTGTCAGAAGCCATGACTCCAGAACAAACCTTCAACTTCCTCAACGACTATCTCAAACACATAGGACCCAACATCGCGGGTAATCGCGGTTTTATCGACAAATATATCGGCGATGCCATCATGGCACTGTTTTCCGGCGATCGCCTCAACGCCGCCGACGATGCCGTCGCCGCCGCCGTAGGCATGGTCAAAAGCCTCAACATCTACAACCAAAAACGCCAACGGCAAGGGCAAGACCCCATCGGCATTGGTGTAGGCATTCATACCGGTCCCCTAACACTCGGTACACTCGGCTTTGAACAACGCATCGAAACCACCGTGATCGGCGATACCGTCAACCTCGCCTCGCGCATAGAAGGACTCACCAAACAATACGGCATTCAAATCGGCATCACCGAAGCCACCTATCAAGGCTTGGTCAAACCCAATCAGTATTCAATCCGTAAAATCGACACCGTACAAGTCAAAGGCAAAATCCGCCCGATCACTATTTACGAAGTCTTTGATGGCGATGCAACCGCCGTCCGCACCGCAAAGCAAAGCCTCCAAGCGCAATACGAAGAAGCCCTGCGCCGCTATCAACAACGTGATTGGCAGACCGCCAAAGCCAACTTTGACGACCTCTTAGCGCAACTTCCGCAAGACCGCATATTGCAAATTTACGCACAGCGTTGCGCCGACTTATACGCCAACCCGCCACAAGGCAACTGGACAGGCATCACCCAACTCACGCAAAAATAGCGCAGCGTTTATGACAACCTTTGCCCGTGGGGATTTCGCGGTTCTCTTAAGGATCGGCGTTCAATAATACCCGAAACTCAAAGCTTCTATACTACGCCCTGCCTCAAACGGCTCTGCCCTCGTTCCCAAGTGCCACTTGGGAATACGATCTTGACCGCGTTGCGGTCTGTACTAACGGTCTAGCGACGCTGGCAAGGTATGAGTTCCCAAGCGGCGCTTGGGAACTAGCAATTTGATTATCATAACGCGCCCTCCTCTTTAACCACGAGATGACTATGAACCAACATGCTTCGCGCCTCACAGAAGGACCTTCGGATTTAATGACTTTATCGCGTGAATCTTGGCGCATTTTTCAAATTATGGCGGAATTTGTCGAAGGTTTTGAACGCCTATCGAATATTGTCCCAGCAGTGACCCTATTTGGCTCGGCGCGGATTCCGATCGGGCATAAATATTATCAACTGGCAGAAGACATTGGTCGAGAACTGTCAGAAGCCGGTTTTGCAGTCATCAGCGGTGGTGGTCCCGGCATTATGGAGGCCGCCAACAAAGGCGCTTACAGCGGTCCCTCGCCCAGCATTGGGTTAAATATTCATTTGCCAAACGAGCAGGATTCCAACCAGTATCAAGACATTTCGATGGAATTTAAGCACTTTTTTGCGCGAAAAGTGATGTTTGTCAAAAATGCCTCCGCCTATGTAGCCCTGCCCGGCGGTTTTGGCACATTGGACGAATTAGCAGAAATAATCACCTTAATTCAAACCGGAAAAAGTCGCCAAATCCCCATTGTTTTAGTCGGCACAGACTATTGGGAAGGCTTGCTCAACTGGTTTCGAGAGGTTTTGCTGGAGAAATTTAACACCATCAGCCAGGCTGATTTAGAGCTTTTAACCTTGGTTGATGACGCAAAATCAGTCGTTGATGTGATTTTTTCCCACTATGAATTTCGCAGTTTCGAGCCATCCGCGCAAGAACGAGATATGTTGCTGTACCTTTAATGAGGATGCGATGCGACACCAACCGCAGATGACTGAAGTGCAAACAAAGCAAAACGAGAACATAAACTATGCAAATTCCAATAGAAACTTTAAAGCCAGAAACTTTAAGCAACATTATTGAGCATTTTGTGCTACGCGAAGGCTCGGATTACGGTGCGGAAGAATACAGTTTTGCCGACAAAGTGCAGCAGGTGCGCGAACAGCTTGAACGCCGAGAAGCGATACTGACTTATTCTGAACTGCACGAATCAATCAACATAGTGCCAGTCAAAAAATTCACCCAACACGAGTAACGGCGCAGCATTCTTCAATGCCAAGCTACGGACTTGGCACGCCAAATAAAGGTAAAACACCCATGTCTGTTTCTGCATCACAATGGTTAGCCAACATCCGCGCTTTACCTCTGCCCACTCGTGTCAAGCTCATGAACGTCTGCGGCGGGCATGAACGCGCCATCACTATGGCGGGACTGCGCAGTGCCTTGCCCGCCAATCTGGAATTAATTCCGGGTCCCGGCTGTCCGGTGTGCATTTGTCCCGAACAAGATATTTATGCCGCGATCCAGCTTGCACTGCGCGAACAGGTGATTATGCTGGCATTTGGCGACATGCTGCGGGTGCCGGTGAATGTGCCAAAACCTCAGCCGCGCTCATTGGAACAGGCAAAAGCGGCGGGCGCAGATATTCGCCCGATAGCTTCGCCGCAAGAAGCGGTAAGCATTGCAGAACATAATCCGCAGCAGCCAGTCGTATTTTTTGTTGCCGGTTTTGAAACCACCACCGCGCCCGTAGCGGCAATGCTGGCACAAGGCGTTCCGCATAATTTGTATGTGCTGTTATCTGGGCGTTTAACCTTTCCCGCAGTAGCGATGCTGTTGCAAACCGGACAGGCGGCGTTTCAGGCTTTGATCGCGCCCGGTCATGTAGCGACTGTGATGGGAATGCAGGAATGGGCATTTGTCATCACTGAGCATCAGATGCCCGCAGCAATCGCCGGTTTTACTGCTGAAAGTTTGTTGGCGGCGATCTATTCCGTGTTGCGCCAGCGAGAGAGCGGGCAGTTGGGCTTGGATAATTGTTATCCGCAGGTTGTGCGTGAGGCGGGCAATCTGACCGCGCAAGCGCATTTGCGGCAGGTCATGCAGGTAACGGATGCAGACTGGCGCGGGATAGGCATTATTCCCGCATCAGGATTTGCCTTGAAGCCCGAATATGCCGCGCATGATGCACGTCAACAATTACCCAGCTATGCTGAGGAGGCGCGTCGCCACGCCGGAGAAATGCCGGTTGGCTGTGATTGCGCTTCCGTAGTGTTAGGCAACATGTATCCTAACCAGTGTGCGCTTTATGGACGCGCCTGTACGCCGCGCAGTCCGATAGGTCCTTGCATGGTATCTGACGAGGGCGCGTGCCGTATTTGGTGGGCAGGCGGTGTGCGCGATTCTGCTTGTCAGGCTAAAAACCAAATACTTTCAACGCTGAAAACTCCGAAAAACTAATCCAAGATGCCAGCATACCCTCATCTCGGCATACAGTTCATCAGAAACATCATGCCGTTCTCTAAACTGATTGACACTGTCTGCAATCAGCAACTTCTTCAATCCTTCAAAAAAATAGTGACGAGTGATTTTTCCTTTACCGCCGCCTAAATCGCAAATCATTATAATCGTAGAATTTTTTGTCAATTCAGAGTCTATTTCATAAACGTATCCAGCGATAAAAAAGCAGATGGCGATGATGTTTTTTATCGACCCCCAATCTCTGACTTGAAATTCTTCCCAGCCAAGTACTGCCTTCAACAACTTAAAGACCGATTCAATCTTGCTGCGAAGCAGATAAATAGTAACCGTTCAGACCCCCGCGCAAAACCTGACAGGTCTTCAAGACCCGTCAGGTTTTTTGGGGAGGGAAGTGAATGCTTGCGTCATGGTTTTCCGGCAGCAGGTCGAACAAGTTGCCGGAATAGTGATCCGCTTTATGCAAGGCTTGTGTATCGGATTTGAAGGGAATTGTCGGTATCAGCGGTAAACTTTTTGGAAAATTGATATTATACCTGAGATCGGGCTGTTTGCGAACAGCCGCCTAGGTTTTCAAAACTTAGAAGGTTTGAGTTTCGGATATTATTGAATATCCATCCCTAAGCGATATACTTGTCCGCTGAAACCTGCGCTCAGGGATTTTGATTAAGTGCTTAAAACCCAAGTAGTGCAACAAACTTGATAAAGCAAAAAATGCAGCTATCTTCCGGGTATGAGTATAATATCAACCACCACCTACATTGAATCGATAACTAATCCAATGAGCATTATCACCAAAATAACTCTAATGTTTTCTTTCTTAGTGTTTCTTATCAGTTCTTTAGTAGGCTTCATTAGCTATAAAGCCAATAATCGTTTATTGGAAGAGCTACAAATTTCCCAATTACAACGCACCGTGCAAGCCGTTGAGCGTGAATTTGCCATTGTTTTTGAAGCCATAGCCAATGATGTCCTGTTTTTATCTGATATTCCGACGATTAAATATCTTGCCGAATACCATACCGATTTTCTTCTTGATCCACCGACACCCCTGACTAAACAAGAACTGATTAATTGTTCAAAAGGGACCTTTCTAGGCTTTATGCGGAATCGTGATAATTATCTGCAAGTGCGTTTTATTGGAAGTACCGAGCAGCAGCGTGAAGTCATCCGTATAGAAAATTGCCCGATAGAAAAACGACTGAAAATTTTTCAAAATCAAATCTTAGAAGAAACTGATAAAGATCATTATTTTTATACCGCTTTTAATTTAGATGAAAATCAACTGTATTTATCGCCCATTAACTTGCACCGTGAACACGGCAACATCATTAAACCTCATCAGCCCACAGTCCGGGTAGCTACGCCCATCTATTCCGGCACCTATGAATCGGCGGGTGTGTTGATTATCCAGGTGTCAATGCAAAAATTGCTGGATAAAATTCAGCAACGTTTGCCCGAACACGGCTTGCTATACATAGCCAACGCGCAGGGTGATTATTTGCTACATCCGGATAATAGCAAAGCGTTTGCTTTTGAATTTGCGCAAACAGCACGAATGCAGGATGAATTTCCTTTTACCCAGGGGTTAATTGACGGGACAATCAAGCGACTGAAAAAAACCACTTTGCAGCTTTCCGCAGACCCTGATCAAAAAAAATATTTTGCTTATTTTTCAACGGCTTATCTTAATGCGCAAAAATTTCCAGAACGGCGTGTCCAGATCGGTTTTTTACAGTTACACGAGACAATTTCCAGTAGTCGCCAGCAGGTGCTTATAGACAGTGTGCGCAACGCACTTGTTTTATGTCTCATGGGCATGGGGATTACTTTTTTATTTGCAATTTATTTAACCCGTCCCCTGAAAGAAATCACTAAAGCCGTGCAGCATTTTAGTCACGGTGCGCGAGATATGCATCTCAGCCTGTCGCAACATGACGAAATTGGCGAATTGGCACGCACCTGTCAAAAAATGGCAGATAAAATCCACTGGCAAATGTTGCGCTTAGGCGATGAAAAAAATTATTTAGAAACGATTTTTGACACCGCTGTAGAAGGCATTGTCGTCACCAATGAAAAAGGCGTTGTCGAATCTGTTAATCACGCCATGATCGGTCTATTTGGCTACCCTGAAGATGAATTGTTAGGCAATAATATCAATATGTTAATGCCCGAAGAATTGAGACGGCGACATGACCTTGCGATACAGCATTATATCAGCACTGGCGAGGCAGAAGTGGTTGGTGCGGGACGCGAAGTGCTGGGGCTGCGCAAAGACGGGCATGTGCTGCATTTACATATTGGCGTGAGTGAATTATGGGTTGTCCATGAACGCAAATTTGTCGGCATGATGCACGACATCAGTGCGCGTAAAAAAGCCGAACAAACCATATTAGAAGCCCGTGACCGTGCTGAAACTGCCAACCGTGCAAAAAGCCATTTTCTCGCCAACATGAGCCACGAATTTCGCACGCCCTTAAACGGCATTCTCGGCTACACCCAATTATTGCGCCGCGATAACCAATTACTGCCCAAACACCGCGAATACGTCAACGTCATCCATCGTTCAGGTGAACATTTACTCGCCTTGATTAACGATATTCTCGATTTATCTAAAATCGAAGCCGGACGCTTAGAAGTTCTGCCCGTAGAACTGGATTTTCCCGATTTAGTCAAAGACATTGGCTACTTATTCAAAGCCCGCGCAGAACAAAAAGGCATTAAATTTATCTGTGAAACCGTCACGCCGCTGCCTGCCGGCATTTATGCCGATGGCAAACGCCTGCGTCAGGTGCTGCTGAATATTTTAGGCAACGCGGTCAAATTCACCCAACGCGGCAGCGTCACTTTCCGCGTTGGCGTACACAGTGGCGTGCAATGCTTTGACATCATAGATACCGGCATCGGTATTCCGGATCAGGCGCAAGACAGCATTTTTAAGCCGTTTCACCAAGTAGAAGCACAAAACCAACACATTGAAGGCACCGGCTTAGGCTTAACCATCACGCGCAGACTGGTAGAAATGATGAACGGGCATATTGTGGTCGAGAGCCAAGAAGGGTGTGGTAGTCATTTTCATCTGGAATTTCGCTTTCCCATCTTAAAAAATCCCAATGTCGCTATTCTTAATAAAGCCGAACAACGCCCGATAGTTGCCTGCAAAGATTGCCAACATTATGAATTATTGTGTGTTGACGACAAACAAGATAACCGAGATTTACTTGCCAGCTTGCTGCTGCCATTAGGCTTTAAAATCCGCCAAGCCGAAAATGGCAAAGTCGCCTTAGAAAAGCTCCAGCAATCTAAAATTGATCTGGTATTACTCGACCTATTCATGCCGGTCATGGACGGTTTTAGCACCGCTCAAGCCATACGCGCCAATCCCGCTTGGCACGATATGCCGGTTATCGCCCTCTCTGCTGGGGTATTTTCTCAACAAAAACAACAGGCTCTAGCCGCTGGCTGCAACACTTTCCTAGAGAAACCGGTAAAAACTGATGAATTACTGCACCTGCTACAAAAATATCTACATGTCGAATGGGAATACGCTGAACTTGAGGAAACCAGTGAAGTCATACGCAGTGCCTCAAACGCCGCATTACTGCATGAATATCTCCCGATACTAGAGCAATATGCCCGTCAAGGTGACATTCAAGCTATCCTAGATACCATCAATGCCTTACCAGCGGGCGAAGCTGACACCGAATTTTTTGCCCAAATCAAAGCCTCCGCCGAAGACATGGACTTACACACGCTGCGGCGTTTATTGAACCAATACGCAGAAGCCCTACAAGCCTAGCGCGAACGC
>CAZOSP010000090.1:0-16190 GCA_964582525.1 uncultured Thiomargarita sp.
CGTAAATTTACACTTTTCTTGTAAAATAATGCTTGACTTGAGAGACGGTATCTACGCGAGCTACTTAACCCATATTTAACACTATAACAAGATAAATTAATGATTTTCAAGACATTATTAATTTTTCGGTGCTGTATTTTTAAATTTTAGCATGAATTTTAATTCCCTTGATAGCCCGCTTTATGGCGTATGCTCGCAAACGTATCCCATGCTAACTTGTTAATTATAGAGCTAAAAATTATGTTTGTTCTGCTTGAATAACGACTTTGTAGTGCCACTTGCAAATTATATCATTCGTAGTTGTTTGTTTTTGTTATAGATTTAAAGTAAGGTGTTAAAGATGGGTTAAATGTGTGTGACAAGGAAAACAATGGCGCTTGAAATCGTTGAAATCTTGCGCCGCTCAACTCAGGGTATTACCGAGCCTTTTGTTTGCCGTGCCGACGACGATGAAATTTACTTCGTTAAAGGCCGTCATGCTGGGCGATGCAGCCAGCTTTGCGAGTGGATAGCCGGACGTTTGGCGCAAGAACTGAATTTACCCATTGCGACGTTTGTGCTGGCTTATGTGCCAGAAGAACTGTTGGATCATGCCGAGTCGTCGGTCAGGCGGGATTTAGGTGCTGGCTGGGTGTTTGCGTCACGCCGTCAGGCAGCCAAAAAGTTCAATTTTTCCACTATCGCCCATGTGCCGTTGGAATTGCAACAGCTTGTATTCGCATTTGATTGGTGGATTGCTAATGCTGACCGCACGCTCAGTCAGTATGGCGGCAATCCAAATTTATTGTGGGAACCGGGCGACAAACCCAAAACAGGACAATTGCTGGTCATTGACCATAACCAGGCATTTGACCCTGACTTTTCCAAGGCTGATTTTATCAACACTCATGTCTTCAGTGAGCAGGGGCAAGCGATATTGTCGGATGCCTGGCGACAGCAGCAATACACAAACAAGTTTATTCTTGCGTTGCGTTCATGGCAAAATATCTGCGATGCCATTCCCGCAGAATGGTGGTTTTTCGATGAAGAAATGACCCTGCCAAGCAACTTCAAGCTAGGCGCTGCTTATCAGCAGTTGATGCGTTGCACGGCGCAGGATTTCTGGACAGTCTTATGAATAAAATGCCTTGCCAGTATGCCATTGTTCGTTTTACCCCGTTTATCGAAACGGGCGAGTTTGCCAATGTGGGTATCGTCTTGTTTGCACCGCGCCAAAAAGTTTTGCTATTTAAACTGGTGACAACACGCTATGCGCGCGTTACCCGTTTTTTTCATGAATTGGAAGCAGGCGTATACCGCCATACCATCAAAAACTTGAGTGACGAACTGGCGCGGATTCAAGCTATGCTTGGTAACACCAGTGAGGCCGTAGCGTTGAATATATTCACTGATCTTATCGGCTCCAGCGAAACTATTTTACGTTTCAGCGAAGCACGAGTGGTATTAGCGGATAGCTTGCCGAAGATGCTGGATAAATTATTCGGTTTTTATGTAGAGCGGGATTTCGTCAATAAGGAATACCCGGAAACTGCTTTAGAAAAAACCGTGCGCGACTGGTTGCGTGAAGCGGGAATGGGTCAATACTTCAAGAGTGGACATATCGGTGATGACGATTATAAAGTGCCTTTCCCTTTTGTGGAGCATCAGCGGGAAACTGCCAGCAAGGTTATCAAGCCGCTGTTTTTAGGACAAAAAGACTTAGGCAAGTTAATTGACCACGGTGGGCTGTGGCTGAACCGCATCCAGCAACTCAAGAGCCGGGATTGCCTACCCAAGCATGTTTTATTCACGCTTAATGAAGGCGAGAGCCAAACCCGTAGCCACCAAAAAGAATGTCAGCGTATTCGCAAGCAACTGGAAGACGCGGCAGTGAAAGTTGTGCTGCATGGTGATGCCAAGCCTGAAATTCTAAGATTTGCGGCGTAGCTCGTTATGTCGGATAAGGCATCACTGTGATCCACCAAATGTCGCCATAAATTATGGTTGAAAACGAGAACATGATGTAGGTGCGCCAGAAAGTCACTTCGTCCCCGTTTAATTCGTTGCTGTGCGCGCAATAAATACCGGAGTCGCTCAGCAAGGTATTTATTTAGTGCCGAAGGTATTGTTTAACAGTAGCCATATTTTTGCAAAAAAGGGGCTGTATCATCGCGTCACAATCATTAGCACCGGCTATTTTCTTGATGGGTCCTACTGCATCAGGTAAAACTGACTTGGCAGTGGCATTGCGGCAAGCGTTTCCGCTAGACATTATCAGCGTTGATTCGGCGATGGTGTATCGTCACATGGATATCGGCACAGCCAAGCCCGCGGCGGATATTCTCGCCGTCGCGCCACATCATTTGCTAGATATTATCGACCCGCTGGAAAGCTATTCGGCTGCACAGTTTCGTAGCGACGCGCTGCGCTTAATGCAAGAAATTAGTGCAAAGGGACGTATCCCTTTGCTGGTGGGCGGTACTGGTTTATATTTTCGCGCCTTAGAACAAGGCTTGTCAGTGCTGCCCAAAGCCGACGATGCGGTTCGGGAACACTTGTTGCAGGAAGCCGCCCGCGTGGGCTGGGAGGCGATGCACCAGCGTCTTGCGCAGCTTGACCCGCAAGCAGCGCAGCGCATTCATCCTCATGATCCGCAACGCATTCAACGCGCTTTAGAGATTTGTCAAATTTCGGGTGTGCGCATGAGCGATTTGTGGCAGCAGCAACAACACCAAACCCTGCCCTATCGGGTCTGCAAGCTTATTCTCGCACCGCCACAACGCCAATCGCTGCACTCGCGCATCGCGCAACGCTTTCAAGGCATGTTGGCGGCGGGATTGGTGGCTGAAGTGAAGGCGCTCTATCAACGCGGCGATTTGCATTTACAGTGTCCATCCATGCGTTGCGTGGGGTATCGACAAGTTTGGCAGTATTTGCTGGGGGAATTAGATTATGCGCAAATGCAAGAACGCGGTATGATTGCTACCCGTCAACTTGCTAAGCGACAAATGACTTGGTTGCGCCGCGAAGCCAATGCCGTTTGGTTAGACCCATTGCAAGTAGATAGCCTGGAAAAAGCTAAACGCTTTGTATTGAAATGTCTTGATGCGACCCCTAACTAGGGCGCGTTTAGATGTGATAAAATGTGTTTTTTATTGGCTTTTAGCCGACCATGCTTCGGTATAAACAAACTCTGCAAAACAGAGCTTTAACAATAATTTTAAGGGGAAACTCAATGAGTAAGGGGCAAACTTTACAAGACCCATTTTTAAACGCACTACGCAAAGAACGTGTGCCAGTCTCAATCTATTTGGTCAACGGTATCAAACTGCAAGGACAAATTGAATCCTTCGACCAATTTGTCATTTTGCTGAAAAATGCCGTAAGCCAGATGGTTTACAAACATGCCGTTTCCACCATCGTGCCAGTACGCAATGTCAAATACATGCCGGAAGAGCTGAAAGCCGCTACAGACGAAACGTCGGATACAGATGCTGAGTAATTGCTTAAACTCACCTCAAGAACCTTTCCAGATTCCATTCTTCTGGAAAGTTTTGCTGTACATGCAGTCTAGCTGTGAGGGCTACCTCGTTGTTTGAACGTCCACACAGCGGTAATCGAGCTATTTTAGTCTGCGTCGAATTTAGCAGCGAAACGGATCCGCCAGATGCGGACGAATTTGCCAGTCTAGTCCTGTCTGCTGGCGCAACGCCCTTGCTAACCGTGAACGCTAAACGCTCCGCGCCGGATGCCGGTTATTTTATCGGTAAAGGCAAACTGGAAGAAATTCGTGCCATCGTATTAGCCGAACAGGCTGATTTAGTCCTGTTTAACCACGTTCTCTCCCCTTCCCAAGAAAGAAATTTAGAACGCACACTCGAATGCCGCGTATTGGATCGCACCGGTTTAATTCTCGATATTTTTGCCCAACGAGCGCGTTCTTTTGAAGGCAAGCTGCAAGTCGAACTGGCACAATTACAGCATTTATCCACCCGCTTAGTGCGCGGCTGGACGCACTTAGAACGACAAAAAGGCGGGATTGGTTTGCGCGGACCAGGCGAAACGCAGCTTGAAACAGACCGCCGTTTAATCGGTGGACGCATTAAACAAATTCACCGCCGCCTTGAAAAAGTCCGCAAGCAACGCGAACAAAATCGCCGCGCTCGTCGCCGTGCGGAATTATTCTCCGTTTCTCTGGTAGGCTACACCAACGCGGGCAAATCGACCTTGTTCAATAGCCTAACGCAAGCGTCGGTCTATGTTGCCGATCAATTATTCGCCACCCTCGATCCCACTTTGCGACGCATCCAATTACCCAACAAAATGCCCCTCGCATTAGCCGATACCGTAGGTTTTGTACAGCAACTACCGCACGATCTCATCGAAGCTTTCCGCGCCACTTTAGACGAAACCATCCAAGCCGATCTGCTGCTGCATGTGGTGGATGCCAGCGACGCAGAACGACAATTACGCATCGAACAAGTCAACGAAGTGCTGCACAGCATTGATGCCGATAAGATTCCGCAAATTTTGGTCTATAACAAAATCGATAATATGCCAGAGCAGCGCGCAGAAATAGAGCGCGACGCGCAGGGCGCGGTAAAAAAAATCTGGCTATCTGCCAAACAAGGCAACGGTTTAGATTTGCTCATTGAGGTGCTGATGGAAAGCCTGCCGCATTGCAGTCTGCATCACCAACTGCGCATCTCCACCCAAGCCGGACAAGCACGTGCGCGTCTGCATGAGCTAGGCAATGTCCTCCATGAACAGTTTGCTGACAATGGTGATTGTTTAATGGAAATAGACATTGAACAACGCTTTTTTGCCAGTATTCAAGCGCAATGGACCGAACAAATTGTCGTGCTGCATTAAAAGCAGCAGTGCTAAACCGAGTATCTAAGCAAGCAGCACCCTTCTCATCAAGCTGTTCCGCGTTGAATGCTGCTGGGCAATAAACGCGCACCAAAAGTACGTTGCAGGGCTTGCACAAAGGGATCGCTCTCTAGTACAGCAAGCGCTGCTTGCTGTCTTTCTTGTTGTTGCTGTTGCTGCTGGGCTTGTGGGGTGAAGCGTTTTTGTGCGGGGCTGAGGCTTCTTTTTTCTAGCGTGATTTGTAGCGATTGCCCCAAGTGCTGTGCCAGTGCGTTGCGTAAAGCTTCAAGGTGGTTTTCATTCAGTAACGGCGAGTCCAGCCATAATTCCACGCGCTGCGCATCCCATTGCTGCGCGTAACTGTGTAGCGCGACTTCACGGTGACTGGCAGTGAGATTTAAGGCTTGAAAGGTAGCATACCAAGCGGCAGCGGCGGGCGGAATTGGGCTGCTTGCGGGCGGTGTTGACGCGGCGGGCGGCGGCGCGCTGGGCGTGCTTACTGCGTGGGGCGCGGCTTGGGGGCGGGGAGAGTGAGGCGTGGCGGCGCGGGCGGCTAGGGGGTTAGTTTTTTTTTTGCGTCTGTTTGACCGAGTAATTCTCGTACACTGGATAAATTTTGGTGGCGGGCGGTGTTAGCGGGCGGCGCGCCACCTGTCGCACTGTGAGAGGGCGCGGGGTGTGGCGAGGCGGGCGGTGCGGAATGTGGGCTTGGGGCATGAGCCGCAGGTGCGATCCATTCACCGCTGACAGGACGAAAGGCTAACATGCGCAGCATTACCATTTCAAATCCGCCGCGTGAATCGGGAGCAAGCGGCAGGTCTCGCCGTCCGAGCAGGGCAATTTGATAGTATAGCTGTACGTCTTCGGGACTCAATGTTCGCGCTAAAGCCTTTAGGCTATCGGCTTCTTCGGGAAAGCTCTCCGCAGTATCGGGAACTATTTGCACTAAAGCCATTTTTTGTAGCAGCGCAGCAAATTCTGCCAATACTTGCGCAAAATCCGGGTTGTTTTCGGCGATGTGCGCTGTGTGCGATAGCAAAGCTTGCGCATCCTGTGCGGCTAAAGCATTGAGCAATTCAACCACCGTGCCGCGATCAATGGTGCCGAGCATGGCACTGACATCATCGGTGGTTAATCTGCCCGCACCGTAGGCGATAGCTTGATCGAGCAAGCTTAAGGCATCGCGCATACTGCCATCGGCGGCTTTTGCCAGCAGTCGCAGCGCGGCTTCTTGGTGTTCGATATTTTCTTGCGCAAGGATATGGGCTAAATGTCCGCTGATTTGTTCGGGCGACAGACGTTTGAGGCTGAATTGTAAACAGCGTGAGAGGATGGTCGCCGGGAGTTTTTGCGGATCCGTGGTGGCAAATAAAAATTTGACGTGTTCGGGCGGTTCTTCGAGAGTTTTTAGCAGTGCATTGAAGCTGCTGACCGAGAGCATGTGAACTTCGTCAATCAGATAGACTTTATAGCGTCCGCGTGTTGGGGCAAATTGTACGTTCTCTAGGAGTTCGCGGGTGTCCTCAACTTTAGTGCGCGAGGCAGCATCGACTTCAATTAAATCGACAAAACGTCCGCTATCAACCTCTTTGCAGGCGTTGCATTGTCCGCAAGGATGCGCACTGATGCCGTTGGTTTCGCAGTTTAAGGACTTAGCGAAAATCCGTGCAATGGTGGTTTTGCCCACCCCGCGGGTGCCGGTGAACAAATAGGCATGGTGTAAACGCTGGCTCTCTAGGGCATTAATGAGTACCCGCTGCACATGCGTTTGTCCGACCATTTCTGGGAAGCTGTGCGGTCGCCATTTGCGGGCTAAGACTTGGTGAGACATAAGAGGATGCTTTGAGTGATTGGAAAAAACGATTAGGAATAAGAACCAAACAATTTCAGAAAGTACGGATAAACCTTCCTGGTTTTCAAAACATGGAAGGCTTGAGTTGCGGATGTTATGAAATCCTCATCCCTGAATGACGGGGCGTAGAAAACAAACGCAAAAACAGGTGTTGTGAGTATTATACTCATTTCTTAATGAAATTGAATAACCTTAACGGGGCTGGATGGAAATAGGTCTCTGCTCTGCTTTTGAATTTTAATGGGTTGCCAGCGGCATGAGCCAGTGGAATGAGCCAGTGGCATGAGCCAGTGGCATGAGCCAAGTGGCATGACTTAGGGCTTTTCAAGCGGCGCGCTGATGAGCGGTGGCTTAATAGGTTTCGCAAATGAATATAGCGAAATTTCAATCAGTTAAGGGCGAGCAAAAGTTTTTGGACGGAAGGTACTGGATTAAAAAAGGTGTCCCTGTCATTATGATCGGCGCTTGAAACCATTCACAAACAGGGCGGATTGAGCAATCGCTTGTTCGCCTGCCTGGTTATATACTACTCCCGCCTGAAACTGCTCTCAGGGATATTGATTAAGGTAAGCGTTCACACCCCGGTCAGGTTTTTATGGGGAATAACGGAGGCTTGCCTTAAGCTTCGCATGAACACGCCGCAAACCGGCACGCAAGGATTCTTATGAATAATCTTACTCCCGCAGGACAAAATGCTGTTGCTGATATTAGTCAACGCTATGGCATCAGCCAAGATGCGGTGCTGCACATGCTGTATGCGGTGAATAACGGCGGCGGCACTATGGCGCAATTTAATCATCCTGAACTCGGTGGCGGCGGGCAGTGGATGCAGGGCGGTATGACTATGGTGGGCGATATGTTTAATAACAATTTGCAGGCTTTTGTCAGTAATTTGTGTGGTGAGCTGTCAAATTTGCTGGCTAATCAGCAGGTTTTGCAGCCGTTGCCGACGCGCTATAAGCATTCTTGGTATCCGCCGGAATTGGGTGTGCCGTCTTCTAGTGGCTCGCAAAACAATATGCGTTATGCGTATTTTCCTAATACTTGTCGTTTGGCGATTGAACAGAATGGTAATCTTAAGGTTTACAATACCTTGGATCATCAGATTAGCGGTGTTTCGCAACAGCAATCAGGGACTCAGGATTTGAGTTTTAGTAGTCAGTATGGCACGGTCAATGTGTTTGATTTGCCGCTGATTTCGCTCAATGGACAGCCTCCAAAGGCTTCGCAGCCACAGTCGGTCGCGCCCGCGCCTGTTGAAAATCCACCCTCTGTTAATGCGCCAATGCCTGCTGCGCAGGGTGATATTTTTAGTGCTATTGAGCAGTTGGGGAATTTGCATAATATGGGCATTCTTTCTGACGGTGAGTTTCAACAGAAGAAGGCAGAGTTGTTGAGCCGTTTGTAACTGAATGGGGGCTATTTTTTTGTTCCCCGTTATGCTGTTCAACAGTTATGTGGATGCTATGGTATCTAAATCGGGCAAGTCATCGCGCAAGTTTAAGGGCGTGGTGCAGTCAAGTCGCTCCATGTACATGATGCCGTGGTGCGGCTTGTACAGTTCGCCTGCTTCATATAAAAATTCAAAAATCTCATCGGCGCGTTGTGTCGAAACGACCACGGTAATCACATTTTTTTCTTGTCCGCCAGCGATGCTAGAGCGGTAATGCGCACTGCCGCCCACCCCGCGGGCATGATACACGCCGGCGGTAAAAATCTGCTTTTCGTCTTTTAGTCGGCGCAAAATGCCTTGTGCATCTGTTTTCGCGCTGACCACGCAGGTGATCACGCGCTGACTGTTTTGTTTGCAGGGCAGCGACATGTTTAATCTCCTTGTGCCTGACTGAGTTTTTTCACTACTTCATGCGGTACGTGGGTGGCGGCTTTTTCTAGTGTGGTCATGTGCATGAAGCCGCGCCCCGGAATGTCTAGGTCGGCATCTAGGTAAATGCGCTCAAAGATACGGTCGGCTTGGTCGCTGGAAACGACCAGTTTGACGACTTCTTTTTCTGCATTGATGGTGATGCCTAGTACGCCTAAACGATCTTGAATGCCTATGCCGCGTGCGTAGTAAATAGTTGCGCCTTGCGCACCAGCGGCTTGTGCAGCTTTGACGACTTTGTCGGCTTTGCCGCGTTGCACAATGCAGGTGATGAGTTTGACATCGGTAAGAACGACAATTTCACGGCTCATGGTGTTGCTCCTTGCTGAGATTCTTGATTTTTAGCGACTTCCTGTTCGTGCTTGTCATGGCTACGGCGCACCTGCCAAGTAATCCACAAGCCCACGCATAAGACACTGATAATGGGACCGATGGAAGCCAGTGCTAAAATGCCAAAGCCGTCTGAGGCACCGACTTTGTCGCCTAAGCCTAAGCCCATCGCCAGCACTAGCGGTACGGTGACGGGTCCGGTGGTGACACCGGCACTGTCCCAGGCGATGTTGACGTATTCTTCGTGGGCGAAAAAGGTTAGCACTAAGGCGAAAGCGTAGCCGGGCAGAATGAAATAAATCAGTGGCAGGTGAAATACCAGTTTGATGACACCGAGCATGATGCCAAAGGCAACGCCGAAGGAGACGGCGTAAATCAAGCCGTAGCGTTTGAACGCGCCTTGCGTGAGGTTTTCGACGGTGATGCCCATGGCATGTAAGGCGGGTTCTGCCAGTGTCGCGCCAAAGCCGAGCAGCCAGGCAAAGGCAAAAGCCAGCAAATAGCCGCCAATGCCTTTGTCTAAGGCAAAAGGAATGGCTTGTCCCGCTTGCCCGCCCAATTCAGATAAGCCAAAAGTCAAGCCGATGTTGAAAATAATCATGCCTAGCACGGCGACAATCAGTCCGTAGGTAAGGACTTTCGGGTTGGGTAGGTCGCGGTGTAGGATTAATTTCATCACGATTAGCAGAAAAATAATCAGCGGCACGATGGCGCGTAAGCCCATTAACACCGCGTCCCACAGGGCTTGTTGCGCACTGATTGGGGTGTTTTGCGCGACGCTTGCGGTTTGCATGATTTGTAGGCTTTCGGGGTGAAAGGTGGCGACATATAGCCCTAGTAGTAACACGCCGAAAATCGGGAAAAGTGAAGCGAGGGTGACAATACCAAAGCCGGAGGGGGCGTTTTGCTTGCTGGTCGCGGCGGCTACGCCGATGCCTAATGCCAGCACCAGCGGCACGGTCACAGGTCCGGTTGTTACCGCGCCAGAATCCCAGGCTAAACCCAGTATCGCTTGTAAAATCGGATCCTGCTGCATGTACAGGCTTAAGCCCAGCACGGGAATCACGGTCAGATAAATCAGCGGTTTCATGCCCCAGCCGCGTACAAAACGCAGTGTCGCAACCACTGCCGCCAAGCCTACGCCCATACCGACAACTGCCACTAGCACGTTGCTCCATTGATTGAGCAGCGCATACAGGAGCGGGGCTTTTATCGGCGAAACCAGCGAGCCGGCAGTCTTTAACGCGCCAATCGCGGGTTCTGCCAGTGTCACGCCGATGCCTAGCAAAAAGGCGATAAACAATACGCCAGATAAGCGTAAACGGCGCGGCAGGGTGTCGCCGAGTTCTTCCCCAAAGGGCATTAAACCCCGCTGCAAGCCTTCAATAAACAGCATTAAGCCGAGCATGACCGCGGCAATGCCGAAGGCAATGACCGATAGTGATTGCACGTCTTTTTGCAAAATCAGCCATTGGAACAGCAGCAAATACAGCACTAGAGGCAATACTGTCTTGATTTGCTCCAGCAGACGACTTTCTACATAAGGCATAATCATTAGCAGCATTTCACGCGGGCGCAGCCTGATGCGAGGCTGCACATAGGGCAACTCGTTACCCTGCTCATCAAAACGCGGCTTGGGGGTCAGTTGATTGTAACTGATACATCGTTGCTGCACTGAAATGGTGCTAATAAAGTCACCGTAACGAATTTTTTTAATCATAACGCCTTGATAATAAATATATTCATAGCTGTCACAAAGTAACCATTATGGTTTCCCAGAGATAAACTTGAGCGATTTTAAGCATCCATCAGGTTTTAGAGCGCTCACCCCAAAAACTCCAGGTTTGGTTTTCTCGTTTTTATTTAACTGATTGAATTTTAATTACTTAAAAGCAAGCATCCAAAGTGATTTCAGACGCAGCGCAGTATATTCTAAAAAAACCAAAGCTTTATTTCAGATTTTACAGAAAAATAAAAAATCATCAAAGTATCAAACGAGTGGCGATATACGCGCTTAAAAATGTTTTATAATGGCGAGTTTTTATTCGACGATTTTATACACATAGCTGCCAGAAACTGCGCGTTTGGTTTTATCAAGTTTGCTTAACTTATTGAATTTTAAGTGCTTAAAAACATTTCCACGCGCAGTTTCAGGCGGGCGCAGTATATTTTATAAACAGGGAGAAAACCGTTGACCGACCTAAGCCTCACAGCCGAAATCATCGTGGTGATGATTATTTTGGCATTTACCATGTATTTATTCATTTCCGAGGTGGTGCGCGTTGATGTCGCCGCTGTGATTATCATGGTCATGCTGGGTTTAATAAGCTATGCGTGGCCCTTGCTGACAGGAGCAGAAGAGGGCTTGGTGGATGTCATGCACCTGTTCGATGGCTTCGCCAGTAACGCGGTGATTTCCATTATCGCGGTCATGATTATCGGTGCGGGCTTGGACAAAAGCGGCATTATGAGCAAGGTTGCTGCGAAAATTCTGCAATTTGGCGGCAGCACCGAACAACGTATTATTCCGCTGATTTCCGGCACTGTTGGCATCATTTCCAGCTTTATGCAGAACGTCGGCGCAGCCGCGCTGTTTCTGCCGGTAGTGCGGCGCATTTCCGATAGCACCGGCTTGCCCATGTCGCGTCTGCTGATGCCTATGGGGTTTTGCGCCATTCTCGGCGGCACAGTCACCATGATCGGCTCTAGCCCACTGATTTTACTGAATGATTTGATTTTAACTTCGAACAAAAGCCTGCCCGAAGGCGTTGCGCAGATGCAAACTTTTAACCTGTTTGATGTCACGCCGATAGGTTTAGTCTTAGTCGCCACGGGCATTATTTATTTCATGGTTGCCGGACGTTATGTGTTGCCCGCCAATACTGAAAAAAGCGGCGATGACACCCAAGACACGCTCGAATATTTCCAACAAACTTACGACTTAGACGGCACTCAAATCGAAGTAGAAATTGCCGACGACAGCCCCTTAGCCAACAAAACAGTGGAAGAAATTGAAGCCCTGGCGGGGCATAAAATTCTCATTATCGCCAGTTACACCGATGGCACATTGCGCGTATCGCCAGCGCGTGACATTCAAATTACCAACGGGGCAGCTTTAGCCCTATTAGGTGCGGCAGAAGATATTAAAGCTTTCTGCAACACTTATCGCCTCAACTTAAAAGACCAGTTGGACAGATTCGATGACGTATTATCCCACACCGAAGCGGGCATTGCGGAAATCGTTATTCCTCCCGCCTCGCGTCTGGTGGGCAAATCGCTGCCTAGCATTCGTATGCGCAAAACCTACGGCTTGAATATTCTCGCGGTATTTCGCGGGCAAGACACTATCCGCGAAGGCTTCCGCGATCTGGTCCTGCAATCGGGCGACACCCTCATCACCCATACGCGCTGGGATGACTTAGCCGAATTGGAAAAAAACCGCGATTTTCTCGTCGTTACCGGCGATTATCCGCACGAAGAGCTGCGTCCGCACAAAGTCAATTTTGCCCTCATCTTTTTCGCCATCGCCCTGTGTTTAGTGTTATTTACCGATTTGCGCCTCTCCGTCGCCCTGCTGACGGGCGCATTAGGCATGATTCTCAGCGGCGTACTGACCATAGACGAAGCTTACGAGGCAGTCAGTTGGAAAACCGTGTTTCTGCTTGCCAGCCTCATCCCGCTCGGCATGGCAGTAGAAACCACCGGCACTGCTGCCTGGATTGCGCAACAAACCCTCAGCCTGCTCGGCGGAGTCCCCGCTTGGGTGCTACAAGCCGCCATCGCCGTGCTCGCTACCTTTTTTACGCTGGTCATGTCCAATGTCGGCGCGACTGTGTTGCTGGTGCCACTGGCGGTCAACATCGCCATCGGCGCAGGGGCGGATCCGCGTATCTTTGCCCTCACGGTTGCGATTGCGACCTCCAACTCTTTCCTCATTCCCACCCACCAAGTCAACGCCCTCATCATGGGTCCGGCTGGCTATCGCGTCAAAGACTTCATGCGCGCTGGCAGCATTATGACCGTGCTGTTCCTCATTGTGGCGATGGTTATGTTGAATATAGTGTTCTAAAGGATGCCGTCGCATAGACCGCTGGCGGTCAAGTTTTCCGACCAAAGACCAGAAGCCCATGAAATTCCCCTTATTGTTCAGCCTGTTGTTGCTGATGTGCTGCCTCAGCCTGCCGAGTGCCGCAGCGGATTACACCGCCCGCGCCAACATCTATCAAGGCGTTGCGCAGGCACAGCAACAACTGGAGCAGCAACAAGCCGAGCAAGCCACACAATCTTTGCAAGCCTTATTGCCACAAGCCAAAACCGCCTATGAACGCGCCCTCATACAGCAAAGTCTAGGCTACGCCGCGCTGCAACAAAAAAATCACACAGCAGCGCAACAGGCATTTGCCGCCGCCCTCGCAAGCGCGGCTTTGCCGCCCTCCGTGCAGCAACAAATACAGCGTACTCAAGCGCAATTATTGATACAAAACGGACACATACAAAGCGGACTGGATTTGCTGCGGCAGTGGCGCAAAACCGCCAAAGGCTTGCAGGTGGCGGATCATCAATTATTTGCCTATGCTTACACGCAGCTTCAACAAGCCGCCAATGCCGCTTGGCATTGGCAACAAGCCATACAAAAAACCCCCAACCCACCTGAAGCTTGGTATCAACAACTACTCGCCGCGCATTTGCAAGCCGCGCAAAATGACAAAGCCATTGATGTGTTGCGTCAACTGATTCAACAGCAAGCGCGAAATCCTCACTATTGGCAACAACTGGCACAGCTTTATTTGCGCCAAAAACAGCCGCAACAAGCCTTGGCAACGCTGGCTTTAGCGCGGCGAAAAAATCTCCTCAATACGGATTCATTGCGCGGGTTAGCGCATTTATATGTGCAGCAAGGACAGCCACATAGCGGCGCAACACTGCTAGAAGAAGCCTTCGCGCAAGGACGTTTGGCAAAAAATGCAGACAATTTGCGTTTATTGGCAGTGGCTTGGGAACGTGCGCGAGAAGTCGAAAAAGCACGCCAGATTTGGATACAAAACCGCGCTGGGAGTGGCTGACTGTCAAGCTCAGCCAAAACGCACTTCCATCCATTAAATATTAGATTGTGTTAATATTATGAATTTTTACGATAGACACAAACAAGAGAGTGGACGGCTATGCAACAACCCGAACAACACAGCGACTCTAACGCGGGTCAAATCGAAGTCAAAAACACCACCTGCTACATGTGCGCCTGTCGCTGCGGCATTCGCGTCACCTTGCGCGATGGCGAAGTGCGCTACATTCAAGGCAACCCGGAACACCCCTTAAATCACGGCGTCTTGTGCGCCAAAGGCGCGTCGGGGATTATGAAACAGTATTCGCCCGCACGTTTGACGCAGCCGCTCAAGCGCAAGGCGGGCAGCGAGCGCGGCGCGGGGGAATTTGAGCCGATCAGCTGGGAAGAAGCCTTTAACACATTAGAAGCACGCTTAGGCGATCTCCGCGCCACCGACCCGAAAAAATTCGCCCTATTTACCGGGCGCGATCAAATGCAAGCCTTAACCGGCATGTTCGCCAAACAATTTGGCACCCCCAACTACGCCGCGCACGGCGGTTTTTGCTCAGTCAACATGGCAGCCGGCATGATTTACACCATCGGCGGCTCTTTTTGGGAATTTGGTGGACCCGATTTAGATCGCGCCAAACTATTTGTGATGATTGGCACGGCAGAAGATCATCACTCCAATCCCATGAAAATCGCGTTATCTAAATTCAAAAGAAATGGCGGGCGTTTCATTTCAATTAATCCGATTCGCACCGGTTATTCTGCCATTGCTGACGAATGGATGCCGATCAAACCCGGCACGGATGGCGCGTTAATTCTCGCCTTCATTCACGAACTCATCCGCAACGGCTTATACGACCGCGAATTTTTGATTCAATACAGCAACGCCGCCGAACTGGTCAACATAGACCAAAACAGCAGCGAATACGGCATGTTCGTGCGCTCCGAAGTGCCAGCCGAAGAAGGCTGTTTCGACCCACAAAACAAACTCTGGTGGGGGCGCATCACCAACAAAGCGGTTCATGCACGCACACCGGGCTGCGATCCGTTTTTGATGGGCGATTACAAGCTGCCCGATGGTACGCCGGTGAAGCCGTCTTTTCAGTTGCTTAAAGAACGTGTAGAAAAATACACCCCCGAATGGGCAGAAGGCATCACCGGCATTGCCGCCGACGACATCCGCCGCATCGCCTACGAAATGGGCGTAACGGCGCGTGACCAAAAAATCGAACTGCCGATTGCTTGGACGGACACCTGGGGCAACGAACACGAAACCGTCATCGGCAACCCCGTCGCTTTTCATGCCATGCGCGGTTTAGCGGCGCATTCCAACGGCTTCCAGAGCATCCGCGCCTTGGGTATTTTGATGTCCATTCTCGGCACCATTGACCGCCCCGGCGGCTTCCGCCACCGCGCCCCCTTCCCGCGTCCCGTGCCGCCCTGCGCCAAACCGCCGAAAAGCCCCGACGACGTACAGCCCAACACCCCGCTGAACGGAATGCCGCTGGGTTGGCCCGCCGATCCCGATGACTTATTTGTGGACGCGCAAGGCGAACCCGTGCGCCTCGATAAAGCCTTTTCATGGGAACACCCGCTGTCAGTGCATGGCTTAATGCACAACGTCATTACCAACGCCTGGCGCGGCGATCCCTATCCGATTGATACCCTGTTCATTTTCATGGCAAACATGGCATGGAACTCGTCCATGAACAGCACCTCAGTGCGCAACATGCTGACCGACAAGGACGACAACGGCGACTACAAAATTCCGTTCCTCGTGGTTGCCGATGCCTTCCAATCGGAAATGACCGCGTTTGCCGACCTGATACTGCCCGACACCACCTATTTAGAACGCCATGACGTGATGTCCATGCTCGACCGCCCGATTTCCGAATTTGACGGGCCGGTAGACTCCGTGCGCGTACCGATTTTACCGCCCAAAGGCGACTGCAAACCGTTCCAAGAAGTCCTGATCGAACTCGGCACACGCCTCAAACTGCCTGCATTTATCAACGAAGACGGCTCACGCAAATACCGCGACTACCCCGACTTCATCATCAACTACGAAACCCAACCGGGATCAGGCATCGGCTTCCTGTCAGGCTGGCGCGGCAAAGGCGGCGAAGACTTCATGCGCGGCGAACCCAATCCACGCCAATGGGAAATGTACGCCAAAAACAACAGCGTCTACCACTACGAACTACCCAAATCCTACCAATACA
>CAZOSP010000091.1:0-16188 GCA_964582525.1 uncultured Thiomargarita sp.
CAGGAATGCAGCCTAAATATCTGTTATAAATGATTATTTTTTGTCGTGTACTATGTAAAATTATTATTTTACAATGATTGGGTCACCTTGACGGGGCTGGACTGCGTTCCCAAAAGAGACCGCGTAACCTGAGTTATCTGTATCTTTCTCCCTTTAATCTAAAGTGACTAGGCATCTAAGTTTTTTTTGCTATCTTTAGTAGGGATGCTGTCGTAAGCATTCACTTTTTTTCAAAACCTGTCAGCTTTGACTTCAATTCTGAGGATTATCGTATGAACACCTTACAACGCTGTTTTATCAGCTTGATATACTTAAGTTTTCTACAGTTGCCCGCGCAAGCGTGGGAAATTTCCATTGAACAAAACGACAATCAGTCACCCATGGTGTGGGTGGGCAATCAACAGCCGCAAGGAATAGCGGATGTGTATTTGTTGTGGTTGGACATGGACACCGATCCTCGTTCCCAAGTGGCACTTGGAAACGAGGCGTTTCAAAGCTGGCATGTGGAACGCGGTTGGCAGACGGGTATTCAGCCGGTGCTTGAGCAAGCCATTGATGTTATTCGCTTTGAAAGCATGGCGATTACCCCGCTCGTGCCGCAATGCCCGACCGATCACCGCTGTTTTTTGGCAGCACTGACCTTAGAACCCGGTAGCGAAGCATTGGATTTGGCACGTTGGAAAGATGCGGCGGTGCTGCCTTTGACGGTGGCGGCGGCTTATGAGCGGCTGCCGGCACAAACGCTGTTTCTCAACCCCGAACAAGCGCGTGCTGATTTCACCAGCACCACTGGCACAGGCGATGCGAGTTTAGACGCACCTAGCACCGCCCCTGCGCCATCCACAGAAAATAAGAGCAGCGAGGACGACAGTGGCAGCACTAGCAGCACCGAAAAACCGGATATTTTTCGCTTGCTGGATAACCACCAGCTTTTATATGTAAATGGTCAAGCGGAACGCTTGCAACTGATTGATATTAATGATTTAAGCCAACCCAGCTTGGAAGCGTCTTTAGCCTTGTCCGCGACGCCTAAAGAATTATATGTGCTAAATGATTTATATGTGCTGTTGCAAAATAAGGATTATCAAAACAGTGAATTGAGTGTCGTCAAACAAACTGCTGATGGGCAGTTGAGTCTGGTGGATACGCAATCCATTCCAGGACATCTGTATGAATCACGCCGCCGCAATGCGCGCATTTATTCAGTGGCAAGCGTTAATGATACAAATAGTCATGCCGAGTTGCAGATTAATGTGGTGCAAATTGACGCGCTTGGTCATCTCGATAGTATCGATAATCAGCGTATTCGCGGCTATGATCCGAAAATTGCGATTTTTCCCGATCATCTGGTTATCGCCAACCGCGATCCTAATACCTATCCCGATAGTCTGGTACACATTTTTGCCCTGCATGATGCTAATACGCTATTTGCGCCATTGGTTTATTTAGGTGCGGTGCGCGTACCGGGTTATGTGCCAAGCGAGTTTCATGTGGATGTCCGCGATCAGCAACTGCGGGTTGTTTATGGACCGGAAAATCGCAATACCGGCAGCAACTTAGGCATTTATGATTTAATCCAACCCGGTTTGCCCTTGCTCGGCGAAGTGCGCAACATCGCCCCTGGCGAAGCCCTATTTGCCACCCGCTTCCATCAAGACAAAGCCTATATTGTCACCTTTGAACGCACCGATCCGCTCTGGGTGATTGGCTTGAGCGATCCGCGCAATCCAGTGATTTTAGGCGAATTAATAGTGCCGGGCTGGTCAGAAAAACTGTTTTTCCACAATGATCGTTTATTTGCTGTTGGCATTGATGACCAGCCCAACAAAGAGGCGGGCGAAACCGAGCGTTGGTATCGCCGCGTTGCCATGAGTTTGTTTGATGTCTCCGATCCGCTTAACCCCAGTTTGTTAGACCGCATCACGCCGCTGACTGGCGTGGTTAATTACAGCTACTCGCCCGCGTTAGACGATGAACGCGCTTTATTGCTGAATTGGGAACAAAATTTTGCCGCCGTGCCGGTTAATCATTGGTATTCCCGCCATTTTAGCAGCATGAATCATCTACAACTGGTGGATTTTTCACAAGACAAATTCCGTGATCTGGGCTTGTTAGAACTCAGTGTGCCAGCCCAACGCAGTCTCTTGTTAGGCAACGACAATATCGGCGTGATGGCGGATCAACGCTTTATCACCGCGCAATGGAGCGACACCGCCCAGCCGCAGGTGTTGGGCGAATTAGAACTGGCGCGTAATCTCGGTTGGCTAGACCAACAAGGCGATGACTTATGGAGTGCCGGCTATGGCGACGGCGGTTATCGCTCCTTGTATCGCTACAGTCCCGATAATCTTGAACTGCCTGCGCAACGCTGGACGCTGGCGCAAAACTTCTATCAGATCACAGACACTGACAGCTACGCGCTGTTTTACCAAGATCAGCCGATGACGGTGCAACGCTTTGATTATGCAACGCAAAGTTTATCAAAAGCGCAGATTCTTGAAGCACAAACGCAGCTTGATAGCGGCTCACGTACCGCTTATGACGGGTATCAACGCAGCGAATTACTCGCCGACGAAGCCGGTTTTTATCTCGGCGAGCAGCGTCCAATACGCCTACAAACCCCGCGCTTCAACGCTGGCAGCGGTGCTAAAGCCGATGTGCATTATGGCACTGCGTGGCAATTGCGCACTTGGCTATGGGACAACGGCACAGCCGTTGAGCAGCCCACGCGCCCGATCCCCGGCAAACCGCTGGCACTGAGCCAAGACGGACGCTTAATCACCGTTGAGCACACCCGTAACGGCAGCCGTTTGGAAGTCATGGCTTTACGCGGCATTTGGACGCAAGTTGTACAACGCCTTGATTTAGACTGTCAAATCAATGCCTTACAAGTTCAGCCCGAAGGTTTTTATGGCACTTGCGCGGCTGACTATGGTTATTATTATCCAATGCTGGACAATAACGCAGGCGTACCGCCACAAACCCGCCTGCTGCATCTGGTGTTAGACGCGCAATTACGCATTGCACGCGAGTGGAAAATCGACGGACAACGCCACTTATTAGCCGTCAATCAAGGCGTGATAATGCTGGGTGCGGATAGATATTATGCTTACCCCAGTCGCCCCGATATTGCCTTTGAAAGCGACTTTGCCCCTAGTGTTATGCCGTCACCTCGCGCCGAAAATGCTTGCGAAGTACTGGCTTTAACAGGCGATTTGCCGCTGCGGGCGAAATTAGATACCTGCCCCGCCGCGCAAAATATTGTCTTGTTGCCCAATAAAGCTTACATGACCCAAGGCTTTGCCGGTATTCAGCGCATCGGCTGGTAACGCGCTTTAAGACCTCAAACCTTCTAGGTTTTTCAAACCTAGAAGGTTTAGGACCTAGAAGGTTTAGCGACTATTACAAGCGGCTGGTTAAATCCACCACGCGGGACAGTTCGTCTAAAGTGGTTGTACCTTCTAAAATACGCCGCACCCCATCTTCTGCCAATGGCACAAACCCCCGCCCTAAAGCATTTTTTTTCAGTTCATGGACGTTGGCACGGTGCGCGATCAGCTCTTCTAAACCGTCGTCCATGCGTAGGACTTCCATTAATGCCATGCGCCCTTTGTAACCCCGTTCGTTGCAGCGCGAGCAGCCCACTGCATGATAAATAGGCAGTTCCGTGTCCGCATCTAGGCGCAATAATTGGCGTTCTAGGGCATTCGGTGAACAGGGTTCTTTGCAATGGGGACAGAGTTTGCGCACCAGCCGCTGCCCAATAATGCCGATAATATTATCTGCCATTAAATCGGGCAATACGCCAATATCCAGCAAGCGCGGAATAGCCCCGATAGCCGAATTGGTGTGCAGGGTGGAATACACTTGATGCCCGGTCATGGCGGCGCGAAATGCCATTTCTGCGGTGGCTTCGTCACGAATTTCGCCGACCAGAATGATGTCCGGGTCCTGGCGCAAAATGGAGCGCACCCCCTGCGAAAAATCCAGTTTGACCGCTTCGTTGACCGAAGTTTGCCGCACCATGCCGAGATGGTACTCAACCGGGTCTTCTAAGGTCATAATGTTGCGTTCTTCGGTGTTGAGGTGGTTGAGAATCGAATATAGCGTGGTGGTTTTGCCGCTGCCGGTGGGACCCGTCACCAGAATAATCCCTTCCGGACGCGCCATCATCAGTTGCAGTAAATTCAGGTTTTCTTCGCGTAAACCCAGCTGTTCCAGCGGCACTATGCCTTTTTCCCGATCTAAAATGCGCAGCACGATGTTTTCGCCATACAGGGTTGGCTGGGTGGAAACGCGAAAATCTATCGGGCGACCGGACAGCGTGAGTGCTATATGTCCATCTTGCGGGGTGCGCGTTTCGGCGATGTTCATTTCTGACATGACTTTGATGCGCACGGCTATGGCTGCCCAGTAATTTTTATGCAGGCTACGCACCTGCTGTAACACGCCGTCAATGCGGTAACGAATCCGCAAAAAGCCTTGTTCGGGTTCAAAGTGAATATCTGACGCGCTGCGTTTTACTGCATCGGTCAGCAGCGCATCGACCAAACGCACGAGCGGCTGGCTGTATTGATCTTGAATGGCAACGCTTTGGTAATCGATTTCGCCGGTTTCAATTTCGTGCAAAATGCCGTCTAGGGATAAATCAAATCCGTAGGCATTGTCCAGTGCATTAAGGATTTCGCGCTCGGCTGCCAGCAATGGGCGCACTTCAATATCGCTCTCTAGTGCAGCATTCAGTTGATCTAGGGCGACAACATTGAATAAATCCGCCAGCGCGACAGTGAGCGTGCGGGTTTCTGCATTAAAACTGATCGGCAGCAGCGTATGGCGACGCGCCAAAGCTTGCGGGACTCTGTTGACGGCTTCGTGGTCGGGAATGATTTTGGATAAATCGATGCTGTCTTGTTGGAAGGACGCGCTGAAAAAATCGCGCATGACGATTTCTGAGACAAAGCCCAAGCGCACCAACAGTTTACCCAGTTGTAAAGGATTTTTTTTCTGCTCTAACAGGGCAATTTTAAGCTGATCTTGGGTAATAATGCCGGCTTCAAGCAATAATTCGCCCATTCTTTTTTTCGGTTTATTCAGCATCATTTCGTGTCTTAGGCTCACAAAAATCAAGACATCGCTTGTAACATTTTCGCGCCAATCTCCGCCGGAGAACGGGCTAAGGTGACACCCGCCGCCTCCAGTGCGGCAAACTTGCCTTGCGCCGTGCCTTTGCCGCCAGAAATAATCGCCCCCGCATGTCCCATGCGTTTGCCAGCCGGCGCGGTCACGCCGGCAATGTAGGCAACCACTGGTTTTTGTACCTGAGCTTGAATGTATTCAGCCGCTTCTTCTTCAGCACTGCCACCGATTTCGCCGACCATGATAATGCCTTCGGTTTGCGGGTCTGCGTTAAATAATGCCAGACAATCGACAAAATTCATGCCTTGAATGGGGTCGCCGCCGATGCCAATGCAGGTGCTTTGCCCAAGCCCGTTTTGCGTGGTTTGATAGACGGCTTCGTAGGTCAGCGTGCCAGAACGCGAGACAATACCGATTTTGCCCGCTTGGTGAATCATGCCGGGCATGATGCCGATTTTGCTTTGCCCGGGGGTAATAATGCCGGGGCAGTTGGGTCCGATCAGATAAGTATCGGGATAATCACGGGTCAGCACAGCTTTGACTTTGAGCATGTCTAACACCGGGATGCCTTCGGTAATGCACACAATTAGCTGAATGCCCGCATCGGCGGCTTCTAGCACAGCATCCGCAGCAAAGGGCGCGGGGACGTAAATCACGCTGGCTTCGGCTTGGGTGTTGTTGACGGCTTCTTGTACCGTGTTAAAAACCGGTAAGCCCAAATGCGTTTCACCGCTGCGCCCAGGCGTAACGCCGCCGACCATGTTGGTGCCGTAGGCAATGGCTTGTTCAGCGTGAAAAGTGCCTTGTTTGCCCGTGAAACCTTGACAAATGACCTTGGTGTGTTGGTTTAATAAAATGCTCATTGGGCGTTTGCTCCTGCGGCTGCCACGACTTTTCGCGCTGCATCGGTTAAATCATCCGCTGCGATTAAATCTAAGCCGCTGTTGTCTAAAAGTGCCTTACCCTGTTCGACATTAGTGCCTTCGAGACGCACCACAACGGGTAAAGTCATGCCAGTTTTGCGCGTGGCTTCGATAATGCCTTCGGCGATTAAATCGCAGCGCACAATGCCACCAAATATGTTGACTAAAATGGCTTCGACTTTTTTATCCGACAATATGAGGCGAAAGGCTTCGGTAACGCGCTCGGCAGTCGCACCGCCGCCCACGTCAAGGAAATTGGCGGGTGCGCCGCCGTGTAATTGAATTAAATCCATAGTCGCCATCGCCAACCCCGCGCCGTTGACCATGCAGGCGATGTTGCCATCGAGCGCGATATAGTTGAGATCATGTTGTCGGGCGATATTTTCTTTTTCATCGGATTGACTGGGATCGTACATCTCGGCAAGGCTTGGATGGCGATATAGGGCGTTGTCGTCCAGGTTGATTTTGCCGTCCAATGCCATGATGTCACCGTCCGTAGTCACAATCAACGGATTGATTTCTAGCAGGCTTAAGTCGTTTTCGATAAATAAACGGTAGGCTAACATCAGCAGCTTGTGCAGTTGTTTGCGCTGTTCCTTATCCAATTCTAGGGCAAAGCCGATGCTTTGGCATTGATAAGCCTGCAAGCCAGTGACGGGATTGATTGACCAGGTGTGTAATTTTTCTGGCGTTTCCGCGGCGACCTGCTCAATGTCCATACCGCCTGCGGCGGAGGCGATGATAGCGATGCGGCGCGTGGCGCGATCAACCAACAAGCTCAGATAAAGTTCGCGTGCTATGCCGGTTGGCTGCTCAATTAATACGGCATGGATGGGCTGTCCAGCCGCGCCGCTTTGATGGGTAACTAGGCGCGTGCCGATGAGACTTGAGGCAAACGCTTCGACTTCAAGCAAGCCGTTCGCACGTTTTACGCCGCCCGCCTTGCCGCGACCGCCGGCATGGACTTGGGCTTTGACCATCCAGCTATCGCCGCCCAAAGTCTCTGCTAAACTGCGGGCTTCCGTGGAACTGCGTGCGACAAAACCTTTGGGCAGCGGAATCCCATAATTGGCAAATAGGGTTTTTGCCTGATATTCGTGTATATTCATATCGCTTTAACTATCCTCTCTATAAACTATTCCTAAAACCGCGTTGCGAAAAACTTTATAACATAGACGCAGCAGAAAGTAAGCGTTCCGTTACCGTCCAAACCAGACAGGTTGTTAAAACCTGTCTGGTTTTTTGTGAGGTTTTCCGCCACCTTCTCAAACCGCCTAAAGACCTTAGACTATGTTAAAAATCCTAATGATTTCAGATGTGTACTTTCCACGCATCAACGGTGTATCGACCTCCATCCGCACCTTTCGCCAGTTATTGCAAAGCATGGACTGCGAAATACTGCTGATTGCCCCCGAATACCCCGAAGCCTACCCTGATGACGATTTGATCGTGCGTGTGCCATCGCGCTACCTGTTTATGAACCCCGAAGATCGCATGATGCAGTACGGCAAAATCATCAATTTATATCCACGCTTACGTGACTGGCAACCGCAACTACTGCACATACAAACGCCTTTTGTAGCACATTACGCAGGGATTAAATTGGCTGAAAAACTCAATATTCCGGTGATCGAAAGCTATCACACTTTTTTTCAAGAATACTTATTCAATTACGCACCCATCCCCTTCATCCCCAAAATATTTTGGCGGTGGCTGGCGCGTCATTATTCGCGCTCACAATGCCAGCAAGTCGCGCATTTAATTGTCCCCTCGCAAGCCATGCTGGCGGTATTGCGGGAGTATGGCATCAGCACGGCTGCCAGCATACTGCCTACTGGCATTGACTTAAAGCAATTTAGCGGCGGTGATGGTATACGTTTTCGCCAAGCCTACCAAATTCCAGCCGAGCGACCCACGCTAGTGCATGTAGGGCGTGTCGCCTACGAAAAAAATATCAACTTTTTGCTCGACATGCTGCATGTACTAAAACGCCAGCAGCCGCAGATATTACTCATTATCGCTGGCGAAGGACCTGCCTATACCGCCTTACAACAACAAGCCAAACAACTGGGTTTACGCGACAACTTATTGTTTACCGGCTATTTCAAAACGCCGCAGGACTTGATAGATTGCTATTGTGCGGGCGATGTTTTTGTCTTTTCCTCACGCACAGAAACACAAGGATTAGTGCTGCTCGAAGCTATGGCATTAGGCATTCCCGTGGTTTCTACCGCCGTCATGGGAACTAAAGACATCCTACAAGCACAACAGGGCGCGCTGATTGCGCAAGAAAATAGCCAAGACTTTGCCGACAAAGTGCAACGACTTTTACAAGACCCGCCACTGCGCCAGCATTTATCTCAACAAGCCCAAGAATATGTTAAACAATGGCAAGCAGAAGTCATGGCAGAGCGCATGTTGGACGTTTATCAGCAACTACTGCCCAAAACAACATAACGCCCGCACGATACGCCACGCGCCACAAACCGCCTCCCGCAACTATCCATTCATCCTAACCAACCAAACATCCATCGCACCATGAACAACACCCCAGACATCCTCAAAAAAATCATCCAACGCAAACAGCAAGAAATCCAAGCCGCCCAAGCCACAAAGCCACTGGCTGATCTTCAACAACAAGCCGCCGATGCCCCTGCCACACGCGGATTTATCACCGCCATGCGCCAACGCACCGGCAACCGACAAACCGCCGTGATTGCCGAAATCAAAAAAGCCTCACCCAGTCGCGGCATATTGCGCGAACACTTTGATCCCATCGAGATTGCCAAAAGCTACGCCGCCCACCAAGCCACCTGCTTATCGGTACTCACCGACCGCGATTTTTTCCAGGGCGCAGCCGAATACCTGACACAAGCACGCGCCGCCTGCCAACTGCCGGTGCTATGCAAAGATTTTATGATTAATGAATATCAGATATATGCCGCACGTAGCTGGGGAGCGGATTGCATTTTACTCATCGCCGCCTGTTTAGAGGACGCGCAAATGCGCGAATTGCAACATTTAGCCCGCGAACTAGGCATGGACGTATTAGTCGAAGTGCATGACGAAGCAGAACTACAGCGCGCATTAGCATTAGATGTCCCCATGCTCGGCATCAACAACCGCAATCTGCACACCTTTGAAACCCAGCTAGACACCACCTTGCGCCTCCGCGAACAAGTCCCAGCAGACTGCTTACTGGTGACAGAAAGCGGCATTCACACACGCGAGGATGTAGCAACAATGCGTGCGCATCAAGTCAATGCGTTTTTGGTAGGAGAAGCCTTTATGCGGCAAGCCGATCCGGGTGCCGCTTTAGAAGCTTTGTTTATGGATAATGGAATCGCTAATCTCCAGATTAGCGGATGAGCCGTTTTCGGCGGCGGTGCTAAGTCTTACGATTAGCATTCCCAAAAGAGCCACAAAAAAACTTCTGCATGGCTCGCCATGAAAATCAGCTAAAATAGAGGTAGCATTAGCTTGTATCGAGACAAGCATCCACACCCCCTATTAAAAACCTTGCAGCTTTTAAAACCTGCAAAATTTAGCAGGGTATCTGAACGCTGATGTCTCGGAAAGAAATCGAGTCACTGGTTAGTTCATTAATTATTCTATTCAGCAGGTAAGGAGAAACAAGATGTCTTTTTCAGGTGAGTTCCTATTCAGTTCTATTTTCATTATCGGTATTATCGGCGTTGGCATTGTCATGCTGGTACTACGTTTTTTCCAAAAAGTTGAACAAGGTAAAGCCTTGATTGTCAACACCATGAAAGCCGAGCCAGTTGTCACCTTTACTGGACGTATCGTGTTACCGGTTGTACACAAATCCGAAGTCATGGATATTTCATTAAAGACTATCGAAATTGATCGGCGCGGTCGAGAAGGTTTAATTTGTAAAGACAATATCCGGGCTGACATTAAAGTTGCTTTCTTTGTGCGCGTGAATAAAACCACCGAAGATGTCTTAAAAGTTGCGCAAGCGATTGGTTGTGAACGCGCATCAGACAAAGCCACTTTGGAAGAACTCTTTAATGCTAAGTTTTCTGAGGCTCTGAAAACCGTTGGCAAACAACTAGATTTTGAAGACCTGTATAAAGAACGGGATTCTTTCCGTGACAGCATTATTAAGGTCATAGGCAAGGACTTAAACGGCTATGTTTTAGAAGACGCGGCGATTGACTTTCTCGAACAAACGCCGGTCAACTCCCTAGACCCAGACAATATTCTCGATGCGCAAGGGATTCGCAAAATCACCGAACTCACGGCAATTCAGCACGTTCAAACCAACGAGTTTGAAAATCAAGAACGGATGAATATCACGCGACAAAATGTCACTGCTAAAGAAGCTATTTTAGAACTAGAACGCCGTGAAGCCGATGCGGAAGCCAAACAAAAACGCGAAATTGCCAATGTTAAAGATCGAGAACAAGCAGAAATTGACATTGTGGGTTCTCAAGAAAAAGAAAAAGCCGCACAAGCCCGTATTCAAAGCCAAGAACAAATTGATATTCGAGAAAAGAATAAGCAGCGCGAAGTGGAAGTGGCAGAACAAAATCGCTTGCGGGTGGTGGGGATTGAATCTGAGCGCGTACAATTAGCCCGCGAGCAAGAAGTGGTGACCCGCGAGCGCGAAATTGAATTACAACGGATTGCTAAAGAGAAAGCGATTGAAGAAGAACGCCGCGACATTGCCAATGTTGTGCGCGAGCGCGTTGCAGTAGAAAAAACAGTAGCAGAAGAGGAAGAAAAAACCAAAGAATTGCGTGCCGTGATGGAAGCAGAACGCAATAAAAAAGTATTAATTCTGGGGGCGGAAGCCGAAGCAGAAGAAATTTTAGTAAAAGATATTAAAGCCGCTGAAGCTTCACAACAAGCCAGTGAGTTTAGAATCAAAGAGCAGCTGGCACAATCCGAAGCCGAGCGCGAAATGTCAGACAAACAAGCGCAGGCAAAAATTCGTTTGGCAGAAGGTATTCAAGCCGAAGCCGCTGCCGAAGGTTTGGCAAAAGTACGCATCCGCGAAGCCAACGCGCTGGTGATTGAAAAAGAAGGTGCGGCGGAAGCTAAAGCAAATCTGGATCGGATGCAGGCGGAAGCGTCGGGACACGAACAGCAGGGCTTGGCGGAAGTGAAGGTCAAGGAAGCCAATGCTGAGGCGATTAGAAAACAAGGTGAAGCCGAAGCCGATGCACTGCTTAAGCGTTTACAAGCCGAAGCCTCTGGTCAAGAAGCGGAGGCAGCGGCGATTGAAAAACGCGGCATTGCTGAAGCCCATGCCTTGCAGGAAAAACTGCTGGCTGAAGCGCATGGTTTAGCCGAGAAATTCAAAGCCTTAGACGCGCTGAGCGAGAATGGACGGGCGCATGAAGAATTCCGGGTGCGTTTGGAGCAAGAGCGGGTTATCGCCAAAGAGCAGTTTGCCACGCAAAAAGTCATGGCGGAGAAACAAGCCGAATTGCTGGGCGAAGCCTTCAAACATGCGAAAATTGATATTGTCGGCGGCGATCAGATTTTCTTTGACCGCATTATCAATGCTACGAGCATGGCAAAATCGGTGGATGGTTTTGTGCGCAACAGTGACACCAGCCGAACCGCGCTGAAAGATTATTTAGAAGGTGATGCGAGTTTTGCGCAAGATATTAAAGAGATTTTATCTAGTCCAGCAGTGTCTTCGCAGGATTTGTCTAATCTCAGTTTGTCGGCATTTTTGGCGAAATTAATGATTAACGCCACGCCTGAGCAGCAGAAAAAATTGCAGCCGTTAATGGCTTGGGTGGAAAAACAAGGCATTGGGCAGGCGCAATAGCCGATCTCCCGCCGGCGCGGTTGTCAGCGACCGCGCTGTCCTTGAACAAGCCTTGAAAAATTCCGCTTGGCGTCAAGATCATGGCTGAGAGCTATTTGCTATACTGTTTTTCTCGCATATCATAATGCTAATATTAATGTTTCTAATCGAGTAATCCTATGAATCAAAATACTCCCATGATGACATCCACGAAGCCCTATCTTGTTCGCGCCTTTTATGAGTGGATCGTGGATAACGACGTAACGCCTTATTTGCTGGTTAATGCCGATATGACGGGCGTTGAAGTGCCTAGACAATATGTCAATGATGGGCAAATTGTGCTGAATTTGTCGCCCACCGCGGTTTATGGCTTGCACATGGATAATGAATGGATCAGCTTCAATGCACGTTTTTCCGGACGCGCTATGGACGTGTTTGTGCCTTATGCAGCGGTGCTGGCGGTTTACGCACGGGAAAATGGGCAGGGCATGGCGTTCCAAGCTGAGCCGCATGTTGCGCAACCCGATGACGATGACGCAGCGGCAGCACAAGCTCCGCATGAAGGGCGGCAGGAGCGTCCACCGCGTGCCAAAGGCAGACCTTCTTTGAAAGTGGTTAAGTAGCTGTAAAAAAAGCGATTATACTGCTCCCCGTCTGAAACTGCTGGCAGGGATGTTGATTAACTGAGGTTACGCAAAGAACTTCTTTTTCGTCTCTCAAATCGACCCGACAGATTTTTGAAATCTATCAGGTTTTTTGTGGCGGGCAACAATAGCAAGGCTCATAACTCATCTAAATCAGTCACCGTGTAACTGTGTGTGTCTTTATCGTAATCAATAATGAGGGCGCGCATGTTGCGTTTTAGGAGATTGGGCGTGGCGGCACGCACATTGAGAATTAAGCCCGCGCCGCCGTCTTCATAGTTGGCTTGTCCAAAATTCTCATCCACTGTGGCGGTGCTGATAATGCAGGTTTTGCCGACTAAATGCGCGGCACTGCGAGTCTGTTCAGCAAAAAATTTGCGCCAAGGCTTGACGATCCAAACAGTGATCTGTGCGGCAATCACTAAGGCAAGCAGCAGTATCACTACACCGACTACAATCTGCAAAAACCCCGCGGGTAAAATTAAGGCTAGAAAATAAGTGGCTGGCACACACAGCAGCCATAAAATGAAAGTCAAAATGCTCAGGGTGATAGTGGAAGGTACGCCAGGAACGCCCGCTACATATAAGAAACTCCCTTCGTCGCTAAAATCAAAATCAATAAAGTCAATGTCCAGCGCACCGAGAATAGTCAGCAACCAATAAATCAATGCTACGCCGAGCAAAATCGTTGGCAGGACAGCGGGAAAAATCAACAGCGTATGAAAAAAGCTTAAACTTTGTATATCCATGAGGTTTGCAAATCCCTTATTGCAAGGTGCCATTTGGTTTTCATAGCATAGCACGGCTTTATTATGCGATGGCAACTCTGTGCAGGCTAATCAGCAGCTTTTCTCTACCCATGAGATTGATTGGTGGTTTCTGGGTTACAGTGATGTGCATCCAGTGTCACTTTTCCCTTTTCCAACCTGGAATCTTTGAGCCGTTTACGCACCACAAGCATTCACATCCCTCTCGATAAAAACCTGACAGGTCTTTACTGGGGGGATGTGAACGCTTGCACAGCGACTATATCAATACTCGTGCGCGATCGCTTGTTTGGCATGGGCTATTGAGAAGTTACTGCCGTTCTACCATCAATTGCTTGATTTCCGCAATCGCTCTAGCCGGATTTAAGCCTTTCGGGCAGGTGTTGGTGCAGTTCATAATGGTATGGCAGCGGTACAAACGAAACGGGTCTTCAAGATGATCCAAACGCTCGCCTGTGGCTTCGTCGCGGCTGTCTTTAATCCAACGATGTGCTTGCAATAAAACCGCAGGACCCAAGTAACGGTCGCTATTCCACCAATAACTAGGACAACTGGTGGAACAACAAGCGCACAAAATACATTCATACAAACCATCTAATTCCGCACGTTCTTCCTTAGACTGTAAACGCTCGCCATCTGGCGGTGCGGGGGTTTGGGTTTTCATCCAAGGTTCAACGGAGGCTAACTGTCCATAAAAATGCGTTAAATCAGCCACCAAGTCTTTTACCACTGCCATGTGTGGTAGCGGAAAAATTTTAATATCGCCATCGTAATCAGCTATCGCTTTAGTGCAAGCTAAGGTATTGCGTCCGTTGATATTCATCGCGCAAGAACCGCAAATTCCCTCACGACAAGAACGCCGGAAAGTAATGCTCGGGTCAATTTCGTTTTTGATTTTCAACAGCGCGTCCAGCACCATGGGTCCGCACTGCTCAAGGTCGATTTCGTAAGTATCGGTACGCGGATTGTCGTCGGTATCGGGGTCCCAGCGATAAATGCTAAATTTACGCACATTTTTACCATTGACTCGATTGACAACTTTGCCTTTTTTAACAACGGAATTAGCGGGTAATCTTAATTCAGCCATTCCTGACTCCTTAGCGATAAAGTAAAATTTCATCCGCGCAAAACTAATGTGAATACAATGACATTCAAGTCAATTTTGCACCGATAGGGGGCAGTGCATTTTAGCTAATGTTTTAAGTATCTTCTACAATAGACTGCTCGCGCCTGAAACCTGAAGCTCGGGATTTTGATGAAATGCTTAAACCCCAAGTATTTGCAGCAAACTTGATAAAGCGAAAAATGCAGTTGTCTTTCGGCTGTGAGTATAGGTGCTGTCATTTTCAAGGAAAATCAGCGACAAATGCAATCGAGAATTTTTCGGGCATGACTGTCTGGGTTGTTCGCTTTAGGGTATCATCGCGGGCTATTTTAACGGGATTTTACTGCGGGTAGCTATTGCTGAGATAATTATTTTATGAAAAACATACTGTTACTATGTACGCTTTGTTTGACTCTGACAGCTCACGCTTTAGAGCCTAGCGACATTGAACTGACTTTAATGACTGGGCGCGAAGCCAGTGTTGACTACAAAATGGGTAAAGACTTACAGGGGTTGCTGCATCCTCATGGCATTGATTTGAATGTTATTCCTTCTTTGGGTTCGCTGGAAAATATTGTTAAAGTGTATGAATTTCCTAGCATTCAGCTAGGTATCGTGCAACTTGATACCTTAACTTTTCCGGCATTACACGCTCTAGTGCGCCAATTTGGTATCACTTCAGAGCTACAAAATATTGTCAGCAATATGCAGCTTGTTTTGCCTTTGTATAATGAGGCGGTGCATCTGCTGGCACCGTTGAGCATTAAAAATATCAATGAACTCAATGGTAAACGTGTTGCTGTCGGGCGCAGCAGTGGCAGCACATACGGTACGGCATTAAACATGTTGCGCATGTTTCACCTGAAACCTGAAAAAATACGGGCACTTGACGCGCCTAGTGCTTTGCAATTGCTGCAAGCCAAGCAGCTAGACGCCCTGTTTCTAGTCGCTGCTTTGCCGGACAGTGGCTTAAGCCACATCGTGTCTGAGGCGGCGTTTCATTTGTTGCCGATTGACTTAAAGCAGGCGCAAGATAAGCAAGTTTTACAGCATTTGTATGAAGAGATAGAGATAAGTCAGCGGGATTATGCTTGGCAAAAATCGACAGTTGCCAGTGTTGCGGTGCGCAATGTTTTGGTCACGGCTGATACTGGACGTTGCGAAGAGGTCGGCAAACTGGCGGCTTTGCTGTATGAAAATCTGTCTGAGTTGCAAAAAAACGGGCATGAAAAATGGCGCGATGTGCAGTTTGATAAAGCGCGTTTGTTAAAACACCGCAGCTTGTCGCCCTGTGTCAAGCAGGCATTAAGTGCCATTCCCTAACCTAGAAAATGGGCAGATAGCCCGCCTTAAAAACTATGCTGGCGATCAGCATAGGCAGCGTAAAGCCCGCTGAAGACGTTGTTGCCATGCAGAAAAGATGTCCAAAATCCATGCTTTTGCAGTAGGTTCTATATTCTCAGACAGCCTCCTAACCCAGTATATGAAGGGAGTCCAGAAAAATCAGGCAAAAAAAAGACGCGATGGGTATCGCGCCGAACCACCAAAGGAGGATGGAGGAGACTATCAAATCAAGCATTAAACAATTAACCATTGATTTACATGAAAAATATTACAAACACTAGGAACATTAACGGCAGTTTTGTGCGCTGCAACATTTGGGCTTACTTTAACACAGTTTTATCGCCTGTCAACACTTTATAAAAACTTTTGTAGAAATATGAGTTTTGCTCTGTTATAAGGAAGCTTTTCGTGCGCTTGTGTAGCGACAATGGCGATGGCGAGCATGGAGTCTGAAAATTGAAGAATTATCAAGGCTTTACTTTAT
>CAZOSP010000092.1:0-15815 GCA_964582525.1 uncultured Thiomargarita sp.
CCAATCCCGTCATGTGCTGAAGAAATAAGCGCCGTTTCATTGGTGCGCCTCAGGGCTGGGATTGTCGGCAACCGCCAGGAGCAGCCAATACACCCAGTCTGCTTGCAGATAACCGCTGCGGCGAATCAGTTCGCGTCCCTCGCCATCAAAAATCACCAGCGCGGGAACACCGCTAATGCGGTAACGCTGCATCAGTTCGGGATGTTGGTCGAAATCGGCGCGTACCGCAACATAGCGTTGCTGAAGGCGCTCTTGCACCCGCGCATCCGCCCAAGCCTCGGCGTCCATTTGGCGGCACGCCGCGCACCAGGGTGCTTTGACACTTAAGAGAATTAGCTGGTCAGTTTGCTGTGCTTCGTTAAAAAGTGCGTCTGACCAATCGCGCCAGTGCGTCGGCTCGGCATGGGCAGCGAGAGAGAGGCTGAGCAAGCCGAGTATCAGCAGTTGGCGTAGCTTATTTTGAATACAGATTGGTAACATCTAATGGGTTCCTCACGTGCGGTAAAATTTTCCCACGCCCGCGTCGAAACAGGAGCCGGGCATCCTAATTTTTTCTTGATCTCACTTGTAATGATTGGTCATGGCAAACACCTCCGCCTCGCCACCTACCACAATAAACAATGCTCGGTATTTCAAGTCCAGGCGAAAAGAATAGATTTTCAGGTGCTTTGGCTCCAATACTTCGACATTTAAGGACGGGTGCGCATTGTCCTGCTCGAACAATGCCTTGGCCTTAGCGAATTTTTTAATCAGTTGGTGCTTTTTCAAATACGCCGCCAAATCCGGGCGCAAGGGCTTGAGGTTCATTTGGTGTAAACCGAGGATTTATTCAGCCCTTGTTCTAGGTCGGCGAGAAATTCCGCGCTGTAGTCCGTGCCGGATAGTTCGACCATCACTTTATCCAAAGGCGAGTTCGTCGGGTATTCTTCCAGCATCACGACTTGCTGTTTTATCAGCACTTCGGCGTTGCGCTTGAGCAAGGTCTTCAGCAATTCGATGAGTTCTTGGTCGATTTCGTTGATACTCAGGTTTAATTCAACACGCATGGCTTGTACTCCTGATAAAAAAAATTTTTTCATTCCAAAGTGCTGGGAGTGCTACCTGCCAGGTCTTCAAGACCTGGCAGGTTTTAGTGACTACATGTCTTTTTTCTTACCACTGACCACTGTAGCGCCGGTGATTTTTTCGCACATGCCAATCGGCACATAAATCCAGGCTTCTGCGTCATTGTCTGTTTTGGACGTGCCAGAACAAGACAAGGTAGAAGTGCCACAGTCATTTTTGCCAGCTTTGACGATGCCAGCGCATTTTTCCATGCCTTCTTTGGCGGCAAAAGCAGGACTCGCGCCTACGGCAAAAAGCAGTGCAGCAAGGGCAGTGGTGGTAACGAATTGACGATATTGCATCGGAGTTCTCCTAGAGAATGAACAAAACAAACAACAGGGGCATTTGCCCGTAAAAACCGGCGAACCGGTCTGATTTTTTTGCGCCGCAGTCAGACAAAAGAGGCCGCGCAAAAAAGCAGTCTAGCGCAACGACAATATAAAGCCTACCAGCGCCTCCAAGTCGGCTTGGCTAAGGGTGGGATTGGGCGGCATGGGGATTTCGCCCCATACGCCTTTGCCGCCTTGTTTGATTTTGTTGCGCAAAAATGTTTGAGCAGCGGCGTTGTCAGCGGCGTATTTTTTGCCGACCTCGCGCCAAGCAGGGCCGACTATTTTGCTATCCAAACTATGGCAGGCCAGGCAGTTGTATTGTTTCGCCAACGCCAGTGCGGTGTCTTGCGTGACCGCTGCGGCGGGTGCGGCGACGGCAACGCTTGCAGCATTGGCATTGAGGCTGGCGAGCAGTTCGGCTTTGGCGGCGTTGCCCTCGCTACACGGCGAAGCGGCTTGGACAGCCAGTGCCGCGCTGCACAGCGTAGCGGTTAATAATAAGGGTAATTTCATCAGTCGTTTCTCCATAAAAGTGGGCGTTAAAGCATCCGGTTTCATCAACCTGCCAGGTTTTCAAAACCCGGCAGGTTTGGGGTGTTAGACAATCGGACGTGGCTTAAAGCTCATGCGGTTAAAGGCGTGTTTGTATTCCGACTCGCCGGTTTTGACCAACACCCCGCGTCCTAATTTGTAGCGGTAATTGTTAGTCATCGGGTCGGGAACGGCGTGAACCACGGCGTTGCCTTGTGAGCGCGGGTCGTTGAAACCGGCTTTAGCCACCCCTTCGCGCACTTCGTCGGAGACCACCGCCACTGCTTTGAACTTGCCGACGGTGGTTTTGATATGACCGTTTTTCATCAGCGTATCAAAATAGAGGTCGTCATCTTTCACGCCCTGCGGCTCGCCCACTTGTACATACACCGCGTCGTTGACGATTTCTACCCAATCGCCCGATTCGATGCCCGCTTTGGCAGCATCGTTGGGGTGAATAATAATCGCCGGAAACGGCCAGCGTTGTGATTGCAGCGGCTTGCGGTTGTCATCAAAGCCGGACTGCCAGACTTCATTGACACGCCCGTTGGTGATCCAAATTTCCCCTTTTTCTTGACGCGGTTGGATGGCGGCGTAAAACTGACTCCAGCCTTGATAGCCCCAAGGACTTTTGAGCAAAATCGCCTTACCGCTGTGAGTACCAAAAGCATACAGCCATTTGCGCTTGATTTCTTGCCCTTCGATCTCGTCCCACTGATTGGCTGGGTCGTGCAGGCGTTTGGTGCCAATCAATTGCCCGTCTTTGACGCGGATCGGGGTTTGGATGCCATCGGTGCCGTAGCTGCGCAATAACTCATGTCCCTTGATGCCGGTCTCATTGGCTTTAACCACCAGCGGATGATAATTGAGTACGCCGTTGCGTCCGAAACGGGCGGCTTCTTCAAACACGGCGTTGGAATCCTTCCAGCGATAACTGCCGTCTTTGTCAAACCCCATTTTTTGCGCGAATTTCGCCGCGATCCACCAATCCGGTTTGGCCTCGCCAGGGGCATCGTAAAATTTGCTGTACAGGCGCAGGCGACGCTCGGCGTTGCAGCGGCTGAAGGTTTCCTCGCCCCAAGTGGCGGCGGGTAGCACAATGTCAGAATAAGTTGTACCCACGGGTTGCACCGGATAAATGTCGGAATTGACCATCACCATGCCGCCAGATTCCACCCGCTGCTTTAGGGTCTCAAAAATGGTTTGGCGATCCAGACTGCTGATTTGATGCGGATTGCCCGTGGTCAGTTCAGCCATGCGCCGTTCCAGTTCATTAGAAGCCATCATGGAAGAAGTCCAGGTGGTACCGACGACCCAAGCGAACTTAATGCCGCCTTGCATCAGCCAGCGATCCAGATTAAACGACTTTTTGCGCCGTCCCGGATATTTTTCCGGACTGAGCCAGCCCGATCCGCCGCCCGCGTTCATCATTCCGCGCTGATGACCGCCGCCCCGCGAAATCACCCGTCCGGGGCGATTGCCAGCCCCGCAAATCAATCCCAATGAGGCCAGAGAGGCGGTGTTCATGTAGTTATTCGTCCAGTAATTGCCTTTTTCCAACATGAACGAGGTCTTAGGACGGCTGCCATCGGCTTTGGGTTTAGCCAGCCACTCGGCAGCTTTTTGGATGTCCGCTGGATTGAGACCGGTAATTTTCGCTGCCACATCGAGCTTGGATTCTTCTTGGGCGAGAATAAATTTTTTATAATCTTCCCAATCTGATTGCCAAGTTCCCCAGGTCGTGCGCCATTGCCAGCCGGTGTTGCGGGTGCCGCGTCCGTAGCCGGAATTAACATCCCATTGCTTTGCCACCCAGTGGTCAATAAAATCCTGATCCTGCCAGCCGTTTTCGATGACAATCCGCGCCAACGCCAGATGCAGCACGGTATCGGTGCCGGGGATGACCGGCAGCCACAGGCCGCGTCCGTTTTTTTCCGCCCACGCCACACCCATGGTTTTGTGCGGGGTAACAAAGATCATCTTTTTATTGCCCGGCATTATCCATTGGGTGAACAGCACGGTCTTGGTTTCATACGGGTCAACCCCAGAGAAAAAGGCCACCTCGCAGTTGCCCCAATCTTCGTAACTGGCGGCAAACGAGTTGATACCCGCATCGTCTAAGCCGGTTGCGTCGTTGGTGGTGGAACACTTGTCATGCCAAGAGATGGCGGGCGTACCGATGGAAGTCATCGCCAGCTTGGTCAGCGCGTAAGTGTTCTCAAAATATTGATAAGAATACATTTTCATCGCCCAAGCATGTTCGCCATGCTGCGCCAATACATACTGAGAGATGTCCGCCATTACCTCGGTTGCCAAGTCCCAAGACACCCGCTCCAACTTGCCATTAACGCGGATCATCGGGTATTGCAGACGGTCTTTGGTAGCGGTTTCCGGGTTGTAGCATTTTTTCGCCAGCGTACCGCCGCGAATCGAGTGGTTGCCGCCGACATTGACGTGCTTGGTATCGCGGTCAGCCACCACGATGACATGGTGCGGTTTGCCATTGTGGGCAACGACATTGTGCTGGCTGGGACTCGCCCACGCGCCGTATAAACCACTGGGCAAATCGGCGTTGTAGGCATTTTCGCTCGCTTTCATGCCGCCTTCGCTGCCCACTGGCCAGCGGTAGATTTTATAGCCGCAAGCAACGATGCAGTGATCGCAAGCGGTGCTCATCACCTCTGCGTCTTTTGGCGGCAGCGGCACTTTTTGTTCGGCAAAAACATCATACGGATTATTGCTGTTCATCTTGATTGCTCCTTGAGGCGCGACTAGGCGCGACCGTTTACGGTGTTGTCGGCATAGCCAAATATCAGCCCCATGACCCCAACGGCATAAATGTCGTCGCCGTCCACTTCCAGCAGAATCTGCGGCAGGCTTTCGGTGGCATGACCGGACACCACCATGCCGTGCTTGGTCAGATCAAAGGTAGTGAGGTGCATCGGGCACGGCCCAAGTACCTGATACTGGTCTTTATACGAACCCTGCAAAGGACCGCCCATGTGAGTACATTGCTGATTAAACGCCACCACGTCGCGCTGTGCGCCAATCCCGCCGCCCGCTTCCGTACCGAGTTTGACCAAGATATTGCTGACATCGGCGAAGGGGTAGTTAAATTCCACCGGCTCGCCCGTTTTCAGTGCGGATAATGCGGCGATTTTCTGGCGCGGATAGTCGGCGCGAATCGCTTGCGCGGCATGAACCAAGCCGGACAAGCCGCCGACTGCCACCACTGCGGTGGTAATGCCGCTTGCCAACAAAAACTGGCGGCGGCTCATGCACACTCGCTCACTGTCATGCGCGGGCGTGCTTGTGCTTATCGTTGTTTCGTTCATCGTTATTGCTCCTGTGAGTGCATAGCCAGCGGCGCGTAAGGCGGCAATTCGGGCGCGTCCATCAGCAAGGGTTCATCCATGCTCAATGCCGCCAAAAATGCCAGCAGGTCTTGTTGTTCCGCCGCGCTCAAGCCCAGCGGTTTAAGCAGCGCGGTTTTATTTGGCGTATCGCCGCCGCCCGCGTTATAAAACGCCACCACCTCTGCCAGTGTTTTGAATGCGCCGTTGTGCATGTAGGGCGCGGTGTATTTCAGTTCGCGTAAAGACGGGGTGCGGAACTTGCCTTTGTCTTGCGGATTTTTAGTGACGTAGTAATACCCTTCATCAGAACCCGTATTGCGGTAAGTCGCCTCGCTTACGCCTTTTTGATACACCTCCCAGCGGTGCGTGATTTGCAGCAAATTATCGCTGGCATACTCAGGGATTTCCGGTACACCGAGGGCGTAAAGACGCTGGTTGGAAGCCAATGCGCCGTTATGGCACTGGATGCAGCCCGCCTTGCCGTTGTACAAAGCCAAGCCGCGCTGTTGGGCTTCAGAAAGGGCTGTTTTATCGCCATTGGCGTAGCGGTCAAACGGCACTTTGGCGGCATCCGAGACAATCGTGCGCTCAAATGCGGCAATCGCACGGTAGGCATCGTTCATACGTGGCCAAGGCGCACCGAACACCTGTTTGAATGCCTTGACATAGTCAGGAGCATGGCGCAAGCGAATTTCCATCATTGCCCGGTCACCATTGCCTGCCACCGCACCCTCGGCGGCAGAAGGGGCTTGCGCTTCCAGACTGGTGGTGCCGCCTTCCCAGAAAATTTTGTTGTAATACGCCGAATTAAGAATGGTTTGCGAATTACGCCAATGGCGCGTACCGGGATAACCACGCGAAATTTGTCCGCCGTCACCCCAGCCCAGATTGGGCATATGGCAAGACACGCAGGGCATGGAAGTATCGCCAGACAAGCGGTTGTCCCAATACAACTGTTTACCCAGAGCGACTTTTTCCGGGGTCATGGGATTGTCCGCCGGAATCGGCACTGCGGGCAGTGGCGCGAGGGGCGGGAAGGGATTGGCAAAGGCCGGCGCGGCGCAAAACGCCCCCGCCAGCACTGCATAAAAAGCAGATTTCATCAGTTGTTCTCCGGTTAATTTTTGCCAAAGGTGCGCGGCGCAAAATCAGGCAATTTGGGGGCTTTCACCACCACGGCATCACCCGACAGCGACAATAAGAAGGCTTGCAAATCCGCCTGTTCCGATGGGCTGAGTTGTAGCGGCTTGAGTTCACTGTTTTGCCCACCGCCTTGGTTATAAAAGCCAATCACGTCCTTTAGGGTGGCGAACATGCCGTTGTGCATATACGGCGCGGTATGCGCCAAATCGCGCAACGGCGCGGTTTGGAACTTGCCCGCGTCGTTGGGGTCTTTGCTGATTGCCTGATAACCGACATCACTGCGTGCATTCATATAATTTGGCAGCCCAGATGTGGCGTAATGGCGAAGCAGCGTAATTGAGCGCAACGGGTCTTGGAGAATCGCTGGATTTTCCGGTACGCCGGTGCGATGAAACTGCCCGTCCGAGCCAATCGGTCCGTTATGACAGGCGACGCAACCCGCTTTGCCCTTGAACAAATCATAACCACGCTTGGCTTCGGCGCTGAGTGCCGCCTCATCGCCCGCTTTATAGCAATCAAACGGGGCGTAAAACGATTCAATGCTTTTGACAAATTCGCCAATCACATTAAACATCGCCGGTCCATACGGGTCTTTGCCCTTGCCCATCGCCTGCTCCCACATGGCGACATATTCCGGCACTTGTTTCAGACGCTCTTGCGCCAAGCGTCCATCCATGTTCATGGTGTGCGCTTCGGTGATCATGTCACGCACCAAAGTCCCCATGTCCGCGCCGTCCAAGCGTCCGTCCCACATCAAGCGGTTGCGGTATTTGGCATTCAGCAAACTGGGGGCGTTGCGAAAATACAAGGTGGAAGAATAGCCGTTGGACAACGCCTGTCCATCGCCCCAACCTTTGGCGGGGTCATGGCAAGAGGCGCAAGACACGCCCCAATCGCCGGACAAGCGGGTATCGAAAAACAAATGTTTGCCCAATTCCACCACCGCCGGTTTGGCCGGTGGTTTGAACTCGGGCAAGGGCTGCAAATCAGGTGGCGTGGACGCTGCGTGAACGCTCAACGTCCCACCCAACACCACTACACAAGACAGCCGCATGAGTGGTTTGAATATCGGCATGGTTTTCTCCTTAGAATTGGAAATACAATAACGGTGAAAAAGTTAATTCACCGAAGCATCTAAGGCAGAATCCATGCCGATATAGTAATTGATTGATTTGTATTGATTTAATACTCTATAGGCAAAGGCAACTGATAAAAAATTGACCACTTGAAACGATGAGATGAATAAATATTATCCAGTTGGCTTATGGGTTTTTTTTCACAATTTGCAACTTCGTCCGCAAGGTTGCGCGGGTAATCCCCAATAATTCAGCAGCGTGGGTTTTGTTGCCCGCACAAGCACTTAACACGCGCTGGATATGTGCGTGTTCGACATCGGCAAGGCGCAATGAAGAAGGATTGGGAGCAGAATTATCTGTGCATTTTTGCGCATGGCGCATTTCGGCGGGCAGATGGGCAATTTTCACTTCGCCGTCATTGGTCAAAATGGCGGCGCGCTCCATGACATTGCGCAGCTCGCGGATATTGCCAGGCCAGGCATACTCTTGCAGCAGGCAAGCAACTTCAGGCAGTAGGCTAAGTTGAGACAAGCCCAAGGTGGGGCGTATAGTGTGCAAAAAATGCTGCGCCAGCGGCAAAATATCTTCGCGCCGCTCACGCAGGGGCGGCACGTCCACCACGCCGACATTGAGGCGATAGTATAAATCTTCACGAAACTGTCCCACGTCTATCATGGCGCGTAAATCGCGGTGAGTAGCGGCGACAAAGCGCACATCTACCTGTCGCTCACGCTGCCCGCCGAGACGACGAAAGCATTGGCTTTCCAGCACGCGCAGCAATTTGGGCTGTAAACTGAGGCTCAAATCACCGATTTCATCCAAAAACAACGTACCGCCATTCGCCAGTTCCAACAAGCCGGGCTTGGCTTGCCGAGCATCGGTAAACGCGCCTTTTTCATAGCCGAACATTTCCGCTTCCAGCAAATTTTCCGGCAAGGCGGCACAATTCACCGCAATCCAAGGTCCCTCGGCGCGGGCGGATTGACAATGCACGGCTTGCGCAACGTGTTCCTTGCCAGTACCCGACTCGCCGCGTATCAACACCGGTATCTGCGCTGCTTGAGCAATCCGTTGCACAATCGCTTGCATTTGGCGAAAAGTCGGACTCTGCCCAATCAGTGGCACGCACCCGCTGCCTTGCATTCGTCGCCAAGCTAATTCATGGCGCAACCTTCGGGTTTCCACGGCACGGCTGAGGAGTTCGAGCAATTCATCAAGGTCAAACGGTTTATTGATGTAGTCATACGCGCCGGCTTTGAGCGCGGCGACAGCGGTGCGCACTTCGGGAAATGCGGTCATCATGATGATTTGGCAGCTATCATCCACCTGCCGCAAGTACTGGAGAAGCTCCAAACCGTTGCTGTCTGGCAGGCGTAAGTCCAATAAAATCAACGCATAGGGCGTTTTTTCCAAGCATTGCCGCGCCTCCAGCGCAGTTTCCGCCAGCGTCACGGCATAGCCCCGGCGGCTGAGAAATTCGCCCACCGTCAGGCGCAAGGTACGGTCGTCTTCGACGATTAAGAGGGGTTCGTGCATGGGATGGGTTGCTCTTTGGGTATCACTTGTGCCGACTTAAAACCGCCTTAAATAGGTTGCCCGCTCGATCATCCACCAAATCAATCGCTGGGTACGCCGCTAAAGCGCGTAAAATCCCCGAACCAAAACCGCGATACGGTAAAATTTGATTGGCAAATGACGCTAACACTGGATTTCTAATATTGGAATTACCCGCTTTAATATTGGCAATGGTTAAATGATTCGGCAAATGACCGGGGCTGATGATTTCCACCCGATCATCGAATACAAATACGCGAATCGGCGCGGCAATAAAATAATCCCGATGAATAAGCGCATTGGCAAGCAATTCTTCTAAAGCGATACGAGGAATTTCTGGCGTTCCCAAACTATTCACCGATTGTTCACCTTGAACGTGTCTGAGATTGGCTTGAATAAAGCTCAGGGTTTGCTGGAAAATATCTGCCATTTTGCCTTGAATATCGCGGCTGTCTGTGTAACTGCTCACCGCAATGCTAGTGCCTGGAAAACAACCGGCTTTCACAATGAAAGCGGGTAATCGTGTTGATGGATGGCGTGCAAACAACAAAGCAGCGGTGATATTCAAGACACCGTTTTTGCCTAAATTCATATTGTTAATGACTTGTTCTAATGGAATGCTTTGATCTTCTAAAGACACTGCATAACGGCGTTGAAAAAAGGTGCGGAAATAATCCATATCCAAATCTGCCAGCGTTAAACCATTGGCAGGCGATTCATCGGCGTGTAACAAACCTGAGAGTTGAAACAAGCGTTGAATTTCCTCTCTTGCGGTGGCTTTACGTTTATCCGCGCCATTCTTGACCCAAAAAACTCCGTTTTTATCTTGATAGGGTTTATTGATGCCCGCTGCGACATCAATAATTAGAACCAAGCCGTTTTCTGTCAGCAGATTTTGTGTCGTGGGATTGATAGCGGGTTTCACATTTTGACTGGCCGTATTGGAAATCAGTTGATTCAAACGAGATACATCTTCTTTACTTAAACCTGTAATCAAACCCTTATCATCAACACCAACAAGAATTTTACCGCCATTGCCATTACTAAAGGCCACCATTTCTGCGGCTAATGAATCTTCATTGCTGATATTCTTCTTAAATTGATGTTCGCTGTCTTCGCCTTGCGCGAGCATGGTCATCAGTTCTAAGATGTCCATATTTGGTAAATCTCCTTGCGGCGGTTAAAGGCTTCATTGCCACCTTCCATAATTTCTACAACAGCCTTTTGCTGCGCCGATTCATCAATGCCGCCGCTTTGAATGCTAATGCACTCATTAGTAAAAGTGCAGGCATGGATTTGTTCCGCATCGCCCAACACCGGAATATTGGGATTATGCGTGGCAAAAATAAACTGCACGTTTGGTTTCATTTGCCGCAGTAGCTTAATCACATCTTGATACAGGGTTTGATTGTCTAAATCATCTTCTGGCTGATCAATGATAATCACATCGTTGTCTTGTTGCGACAAAATAAACAAAATCAATGCTGAAGCGCGTTGTCCCAAGGAATGATGTTGAAGTTCCTTGCCGTGATAAGTAATGACAAATTGATTAGGGGTTTGATAGGTTAAAAGCGACGTCAGATTTTTCTCAAAATAGTCTGAAAATACCTCAGAACTGGTTATTAATGTCTTTGCATTCGCAAAATCCGTGTGAATAGCCATAAAATCTTGATACTTATCAACTAACTTTTGAAAGCTGGTTTCACGAATATTGCTGCCCTTAAAATTTTCTTTCATAAAAGTAAGAAAATTAGCTTTATCTGCTTTATAACGTGATTCAATCAGCAATGCAGGGGATTTGTCTCTGATTTTATCTAATTCTTTTTTAATCAGGATAAATTCCTGATGCCAAAGTTGATTCAAAGTATCCAGCGCGGTTGTCAGTTCACTGACGGCTGAATCTCTTTGTTCATTTTGTTTAATAAGGCTATTTAACAACTGCGTGGTTTGTGTCAATTTTTGCTTGAGCCGTAAAAACTCGTCTGAATTAATATTTTGCACCCCGTTAGCTTTCAGTTCTGCGGCGAGCGTTCTTTCAATATTGGCAAACTCATCAACTAATCCTTGCCGGATGGCAACAAGCTGTGTGTGTTTTTCAGCGAGTTTGAGGGTATTTTTTTCTATTTCTCCCGTCTCGGTTTTTATCTGCTCAAGACTATGGATGATGGTGGCATAATCCAGCATAAAAGCTTGTACCAAGTCAGCGTTATGTTTGGATTCATAGCCAATTACATCGCGCATTTCATCTTCATAGTTTGCCAATACCTCTTTTATGCGTAAAGTAAATTCATCAACCCGTGTCTTAGCTTCATGCAAAGCGCGAATATCAGCCTCAAAATCAAGGCGTTTTTGCAATCTTTCTTCGATGCCATAGTCCGCATAGCGTTTTAAGCAATGTTCTGTATCTTGTTTAATTTTTGTGTGTTCTTCAATCTGTTGTGCTAAATCGGTTAATTTTTTGAATTGCTCGACAGCAGTAACCACTTTAGCTTTTTGCGCGGCAATTTGGCGGCGAATCTCATCCAGTTGTTGACCTAATAGTTTATCAACTAAGTCTCTTTCAAAGCCTTCTCCAGTACTGGAAAGGTCTTTTTGCCCAAAATAAATAGGTTTATGCAATACGGTTTTTTGCAGCGAAACGCCAGGTTGGAGAATGCCATCAATATAGACAGTAGAATGATTTTCCTTAAATACGCGATGAATTTCATACGGCTGACCATAACGGTCTATGGCTTGAATAACGACTTTTCCGCCATTACCCATGATATAAGCAACCAGTTCCTGTTTATAATGTCTATCACCCGCCTTGTCACCAAAGGAAATATCTAACGCATAGCGCAAGACTTCTAATACCGAGGATTTGCCGCTGCCGCGAATGCCAATCAGGGTATTTAGTTCTGGAGAGAAATCAATAGTTTTTCCTGCAAGCACACCGCCTTGAAAAGAAATATTTTTAATATAGGAGTGGGTGTATTTGGGTATTTCTTTGGCAACTCTATTTCGATAATCGGTTAGCGCAAATTTTACCGCTGCAAATGAAAATGCGCTGAGTTTTAAGTAACAGGCTTCGCCTTGACCAATAGTTTCTATGCTTTTAGCATCAGAGCCTTCAACTTCCGCCGGATAAGCATCCTGTAGCCAAGATTTAACTTTTACGCGGCATTTTTTATCGGTTTTATCATGGGTTCTGACTTTTTGAAAGCCCAGTGTACGGCGGCGAAAGCATTTGTTTTTCCCCAATTCTTCTAGTCGTCCGCCGTCCAGTTCATTCCATAAGCCACTTGTTTGCTCCACATGGGCAAATATTAGAAAAAAATCTTTGTGATAATTTTCCAGTTTTTTAATGGTTTCAATTAAGTTAATAGAACTTCTGCTGTTTTCATTCTCGTATTGATCTGGCGTTTTTCCTTCAAAAGCGACATTGAGAAACTGATTGATGTAATCGTGATTGTTTTGACACCATTCATCACTGAATACCACTAAGGTATGAATCCCATTTGCACCGTCATTGACCGACAATTCTATGCCCGGCAGCAAGAAAATGTTTTTTTTCCTGGCGGTTTTACGCAAGTCTTCAAATTCGGTTTTATCGAATTTGTTGTGATTGGTAATCACGCCAATCCGAATTCCCGCTTTTTCTAAAGCGGCAACATAATTACTGTAATAATAATTTTCGTCTCCTGTGTATGAAAACTCTTTATCTGCTTTGGTGTGCAGATGAAAATCTGCGCGCAACCAAGCCGCGCCGTTCTGAAAGGGGTTATTCAATTGAGCGTTCTCCTATCTACAGACCCATTGTATTGACGCGGATTTTAACATACCACATAAACTGCATTAAGGCATTCGCCCACCGTCAGGCGCAAGGTACGGTCGTCTTCGACGATTAAGAGGGGTTCGTGCATAAATGGATTTCGTCAGTCAACGGCCAATGCAAACTAAAACAACTGCCCTCGCCCAAGGTACTCTGCACACTCATCTGCGCCTGATGATCAAGCACGATTTGGCGTGCTACCGCAAGTCCCAGTCCGCTGCCGTGGTCGCGGGTGGTGAAAAACGGCTCAAAAATGTGCGGCAGAATCTCGGCGGCAATACCGGTGCCGGTATCTGCAAGCGTCAGGTGGGCGTATTGGTCTGTGCGGCTGCCGTGAATGCTCAAAGTGCCGCCGTTGGGCATGGCGTGTAGTGCGTTGATCACCAAATTTAGTAACACCTGTTTGAGTTGATGCGGGTCAGCGTACAAATATAAACCTTCGGCAATGTCGCTGTGGAGCTGAACTGCCTGATTTTTCGCGTCTTTGCGTGTCCAAAATAGCACATCTTCCAAAATCAAGCTCAAATCACACGCCGACCGCGCCAGTGGACGCGGCGTGGCGAAGTTGTGAAAGCCGCGCAGAAACGTAATTAAACGGTCAATTTCGCTTTCTAGGCGTAAGCTGCATTCGAGCAAATAGGGCGGCATGTCCTCGTCGTAGCGCATGGTCTGCACCACCGCTTTCATCCCCGCCAGCGGATTGCCGATTTCATGCGCCACGCCCATTGCTAACTCGCCCAAGGTGGTCATTTTTTCCATTTGGAACATTTGCCGATCCAGTTCGCGGCGTTCATCCTGCAAGCGCCGCGCCTCGCTCATATCGTGGAGAATCGCCACGCTATAGCCATCGGCGGCGCGGGTCAGCACAATGTTTAGGGTGTGCTTTTCTTGCTGAAATTCGCCGCAATATTCCCCCAGCGTCAGTGCCGTATGCGCCCAGTCGGCCCAGTGCGGCAACACCGCAGCGACCGATGCACCAGGGGATAGCCCAGCCAACAAGGTGGTAGCCGCTTGGTTGGCAAGAATGCACTGCCCCTGCCCGTCAACCGCCAAAATGCCGTCGCCGCTATGCGCAATCACCGCGCTTAAAAACGCCCGCTCGCGCTCCAATTCAGCGGTACGCGCTTGCACTTCTGCGGCTAAATGCGCCTGATGCTGGCGTAAGGTGGCGATTGAGCTTTGCAGGCGTTCTGCCATGCGGTTAAATTGCCGTCCTAAATGGGCGATTTCATCCTCGCCTTCAATCTGCACCCGACGGCTAAAATCCCCGGCGGCTATCGCCTCGCTTTCTTGGGTTAAATCGCGCAACGGACCTAACAAGCGTTGCAGGACAAAATAACCACCCAGCGCGGTGGCGATCAGGCTGGCCAGCAGCACCAGATACAATGCAGAGAGGCGGAAAATCGCCAAAAACAAGCGCCGCTCAGGAAACGCCAGTGCCAACGACCAGCCGTATACGCCGCCGTAATAGGCAGGCAATCGTACCGGGGCGAAGCTTAAAATTTGCCCGTTGACCGCCGCCGTGCCGCGTGCGCCTTGGGTAATCTGTTCAATCTGCGCTTGTCCATACGCCGTGTGTAGGCGGCTGACTGGCTGCATGGTGAAGGCAAGCTGACTGGCGGCGGGGGTTTGCGCCAGATAATGCCCGGCGCGGTCGAACAAATACGCAGTGCCGCCGCGTGTTTTTGCCAATTGCTGAATCTGACTGAGCAAAATATCGGCGTGGAGATTGATAATCAGCAAGCCCCGCGCCCTGTTGCCGGGTACTTGTAGTGCCAGACGAATGACCGGGCGTTGCGGTTGTTCTACTTGCCCAAACTCAATATTCAAATCCAGCGGGGAAATATACAGATGTTCGGGCGGTACACCCATCGCGGCTTGAAAGTAATAGCGGTCGGCTTTGTTTTGCAGCACTGTGGCGACTGTCGGGGTTTTTCCGTGGCGATCTACGCGCACGATTTCTTGCCCGTCATCAGCCAGATAACGGATTTGATAAACCAACGGCGAATGCGCGGCAAAGCGCATAAAATCTTGCGCTAGACGTTCACGCGCCGCCGCGTTGCTGGGCAATGTCCGCTGTACCTCTCGCACCGTAGCCGAACCCGCCAAATAAAACAATTCGGCACTGAGTTGACTAAATATCTGCGCGATGTTTTCGGTGCGGATGTCTAACTCTTGCGCCAAACTGCCCAAGGTTTCGCGCTTGAGCGTTTCCAGCGAATAGACAATGCCAATCAACCCTGCCACGCTGGTGGGAATCAGCGCGACCAGCAGGAAAGCGAGGTAAATGCGTTTGGATAAGCCGCTGATGGGAAGGTACATGGGATGATAGCCGAGTAGGGTGTGTGCCATCTTTTCGGCGCACATGCGAACAATGCTGAATTTCGCCCACGTTCGCGCCGCAAAAAGACGCGGCGCAAACCCTACGATTCCGGTGCTTTGAGCAAGCTAATCACTACATTGGTATCCAACAAATATTTAATCCCATTCATCACGCATCGCCCGCTGTAAGGCCACCGGATCGCCATTGAATGCGCTGGCATTTTTTAACACGCCGATAAAATCATGCAGTGGGCGGCGAGAGAGTAGTGCGGCAAGCGGTTTATCTAACGGCTCAAGTAAGGTCAATAATGCCCGCGTTGGGCGCGTTGCGCGTAACGGTTCAAGCAAATGCACCGTGCCGTTTTGTTCGACAATGACTTCAATGGTTGAAAACATCATAGACTCCTTTTTTAATTATCACGATTCAATCTGCCTATCACAAAGCAAGCCGTCATCAAGCTCACCTAAACCGCCCCCAGTTGCGCTGCCATGCGGTCGGCGACGCGCAGGGCGTTGGCGTAAATCGTCCATGTGTGCGGCACCGAGCCGCCAGTGGGCATGAAACTGCCATCGGTGACGAACAGAT